>NZ_CEEDFC010000024.1:0-47223 GCF_979254005.1 Variovorax sp. AC103
CCCTCAAGACCCTCCCCCTGCTCGCCACCCTGCTGCTGCCGTTCGCAGCCAGCGCCCACGTCGGTGTCGATGGCGGCATGCACCACGGGTTCACCACCGGCTTCCTGCACCCGCTGACCGGTGCCGACCACCTGGCCGCCATGGTCGCGGTCGGCTTCTGGAGCGCCCTGGCCGCGCGCCGCGCCTGGCCCGACCTGCTGTGGGCGCCGCTCGCCTTCGCCGGCATGCTGCTGGTGGGCGCGTTGATGGGCCTGGCCGGCGTGCAGTTGCCGGCGGTCGAGCCGATGATCGCGGCTTCGCTGCTGGTGCTGGGCCTGCTGGTGGTCACGCGCGTGCACCTGCCGGCCGGCGTCGCGATGGCGGTCGTCGGCGTGTTCGCCGTGTTCCACGGCGTGGCGCACGGCCACGAACTGGCCAGCGAACAGGGAGCGGCCCCCACGCTGGCCGGCATGGTCGGCGCCACGGTGCTGCTGCACGGCGCGGGCATCGCGCTGGGCTGGTCGCTGCGCCGTGCCAACGCCTGGCTGCCGCGCGTGGCCGGTGCCGCGGTGGTCGGCCTGGGCGCCACGCTGCTGGCCCAGGCCATCTGAGGCCGGCCATGATCCCCGGCGAACTCCTCACCGACGACGGCGAGCACACGCTCAACCCCGGCCGCCGCACCCTCACGCTGGTGGTGCAGAACACCGCCGACCGGCCGATCCAGGTCGGTTCGCACTACCACTTCGCCGAGACCAACGGCGCGCTCGGCTTCGACCGCGAGGCCGCGCGCGGCATGCGGCTGAACATCGCCTCGGGCGCTGCGGTGCGCTTCGAGCCGGGCCAGCAGCGCACGGTCGAACTGGTCGACTACTCGGGCGATCGCATCGTCTACGGCTTTCGCGGCCTCGTTCAAGGAAAGCTCTGATGGCGACCATTTCAAGGCGTGCTTACGCCGAAATCTTCGGCCCCACCGTGGGTGACCGCGTGCGCCTGGCGGACACCGAACTCCTGATCGAGGTCGAGGCAGACTACACCCTGCGTGCCGGCGGCTACGGCGAAGAGGTGAAGTTCGGCGGCGGCAAGACCATTCGCGACGGCATGGCGCAGTCGCAGCGCACCAGGGCGCAAGGCGCCGTCGACACCGTGCTGACCAACGCGCTCATCCTCGACCACTGGGGCATCGTGAAAGCCGACATCGGCCTGAAGGACGGCCGCATCGCCGCCATCGGCAAGGCCGGCAACCCCGACGTGCAACCGGGCGTGGACATCGTCATCGGCCCGGGCACCGAGATCATCAGCTGCGAAGGCAACATCGTCACGGCCGGCGGCATCGACAGCCACATCCACTTCATCTGCCCGCAGCAGATCGAGGAGGCCCTGGCGTCCGGCGTCACCACCATGCTCGGCGGCGGCACCGGCCCGGCCACCGGCACCTTCGCCACCACCGCCACGCCCGGCCCCTGGCACATCGAGCGCATGCTGCAGGCAGCCGACGCGTTCCCGATGAACCTGGGCTTCCTGGGCAAGGGCAACGCCAGCCTGCCCGACGCGCTGCACGAGCAGATCGACGCCGGCGTCATCGGCCTGAAGCTGCACGAAGACTGGGGCACCACGCCGGCAGCCATCAGCAACTGCCTGGACGTGGCCGACGCCACCGACACGCAGGTGGCCATCCACAGCGACACGCTCAACGAATCGGGCTTCGTGGAGAACACCATCGCGGCGGTGGGCGGGCGCGCCATCTGCGCCTTCCACACCGAAGGCGCGGGCGGCGGGCATGCGCCCGACATCCTGCGCGTGGTGGGCGAGGCGAACTTCCTGCCGTCGTCGACCAACCCCACGATGCCCTACACCGTGAACACGCTCGACGAGCACGTCGACATGCTCATGGTGTGCCACCACCTGGACGCCGGCATCGCCGAGGACCTGGCCTTTGCCGAGTCGCGCATCCGCAAGGAAACCATCGCCGCCGAAGACGTGCTGCACGACCTGGGCGCCATCAGCATGTTCAGCTCCGACAGCCAGGCCATGGGCCGCGTCGGCGAGGTGATCATCCGCACCTGGCAGACCGCGCACAAGATGAAGGTTCAGCGCGGCACGCTGCCCGAAGACAGCGAGCGCAACGACAACTTCCGCGCCAGGCGCTACATCGCCAAGTACACGATCAACCCGGCCATTGCGCACGGCATCGCGCACGAGGTCGGCTCGCTCGAGGTCGGCAAGTGGGCCGACATCGTGATCTGGAAGCCCGCATTCTTCGGCGTGAAGCCCTTCACCATCCTGAAGGGCGGCACCATCGCCATGGCGGCGATGGGCGACCCCAGCGCATCGATCCCGACGCCGCAGCCGGTGCACTTCCGCCCGATGTTCGGCGCCTACGGCGGCTCGCTCGCAAAGAGTTCGCTGACCTTCGTGTCGCAGGCCGGCCTGGCCTCGGGCATCAAGGAGCGCTACGGCCTGGCCAAGCACCTGAGCGCGGTGAAGAACATCCGCGGCGTGCGCAAGCACCACATGGTGCACAACGGCTACGCGCCGAAGATGGAGATCGACGCGCAGACCTACGCGGTGCGCGCCGACGGGCACCTGCTGACCTGCGAGCCGGCAAAGCTGCTGCCGATGGCGCAGCGGTATTTCCTGTTCTGAATGTCAGAGGTCACGCGGCGCGAGGTGATCGCGAATCCATTGCGCGAAGGACGCTTCATCGGTGTCCCCTGCCGCAAGGCCGAGCGTCTTCAGCACGCAGTCCTCATCGGATGCGAGAAGCTCGAATCCGTTGAGGGCCAGGAAGGTTTCCATGGCCACGAACGCGGTTCGCTTGTTGCCGTCCACGAACGGGTGATTGCGAGCAATGCCGAAGGCGTAGCTCGCGGCCAGCGTTGCGGCATCGGGAGACTCGTACGTCGCCCGGTTCTGCGTTCGCCCCATCGCGGATGCGAGCATTCCTTCGTCGCGCACACCGCCCGGCCCCCCATGCTCTGCGAGTTGTTCTTCATGCACCAACTGGATCATCTGGAGGTTCAGCCAGACCCAGCGCTGGTTGGCAGCGCTCACTTGGCAAGTTCGCGCAGGACGTTGCGCCGCTTCTTCATGACGCGGCGCGCGGCTTCCATCTGGCGCTCGAACTCGTCGTCGTACGGCGTGATCGTCACCCCGCCGTTGGCAGCCTGCGTGAGGTAGACCGTGTCGCCCTTGCCCACGTTCATGCTCGCCAGGACTTCCTTGGGCAGGATGACCCCGACCGAATTGCCGATCTGAGTCAATTTGAGGGCGGACATGGGACGCTCCGTTGAACAGAAGTTATAACAAGCGTTATATTAGCCCGCCCTATTTGGAGCCGCAAGCCACATGCTCACCGCCAACAAACTCATGCCCCAGGGCCGCGGCCTTGCGCCCGTGCTGCTCAAGCGCGCTGCCACCATCGAGCTCGACTGGGACGTGCGCCAGAAAAGCCGTTTCGACGCCACCGATTCGCAGGGCCGCCAGATCGGCGTGTTCCTGCCGCGCGGCACGGCGGTGCGGGGCGGCGACGTGCTGGTGGCCGAAGACGGTTCGCTGGTGCGCGTGATCGCGGCGCCGCAGCCCGTGCTGCGCATCACGCACTGCACCGCCCACGGCACGCCGTTCGACCTGACGCGCGCGGCCTACCACCTGGGCAACCGGCATGTGCCGATCGAGCTCAAGCCCGACCACCTGAAGATCGAGCCCGACCATGTGCTGGCCGACATGCTGCGTTCGATGCACCTGATCGTGGTGGCGGTCGATGAAGCCTTCGAGCCCGAGGGCGGCGCGTATGGGTCGCACGGCGGCGGTCACAGCCATGACCATGCGCCATCGCATGGCAGCAGCAAAGGGCCGAAGCCGCTCGTGCTCGCACCGGAACTGCTCGACGACCATGGCCATTCGCACGGCCATGACCACCACGGTCACTCGCACTGAACCAGAGCGGTGTACCACTGACATGTCCGACCCAGCCGGCGCCCACAGCCTCCTGCAGCTCATCTGGCTGGCCTCCCCCGCCCTGCCCGTGGGCGGCTTCTCGTATTCGGAAGGCGTCGAGGCGGCCGTCGAATGGGCGGGCATCGACTCGGAAGCCAAGGCTGCCGAATGGCTCTCGGACCAGTTGCACCTGAGCTTTGCGCGCGGCGACCTCGCCCTGTTCGCGCAGGCCGTTGCAGCCTGGCGCGCCAACGACATGCCGCGCGTGCGCGAGCTCAACCAGTGGGTCATGACCACCCGCGAATCGGCCGAATTCTTCCTGCAGACCGAGCAGATGGGCCGCTCCTTCGTCGAGTGGCTCAAGCTGCACCATGCCGACACCGCCGAAGTCTTTGCCGGCCTGCCCGCCAGCTACCCCGTGGCCTTCGCGTTCGCGGTGAGCCGCACGGGCGCCAGCGTGCACGACGGCTGCCTGGCCTTCGCGTTCGGCTGGGCCGAGAACATGGTCGGCGCCGCCGTCAAGGCCGTGCCACTGGGCCAGAGCGCGGGCCAGCGCATCCTGGGGCGGCTGTCGCAAGAAATACCCGCCGCCGTCACCCGCGCCATGGCCCTGGGCGACGACGACCGCCAGGCCTTCGCCCCCCTGCTGGCCGTGCTCTCGGCCCGCCACGAAACACAATATTCCCGCCTCTTCCGAAGCTGAACCGAGCCCACCCGCCATGACCTCCGCCCTGCACCACATCCCGAATCGCACCAAGAGACTGCCCCCGCTGCGCGTGGGCATCGGCGGCCCGGTCGGCTCCGGCAAGACCACGCTGCTCGAAATGCTCTGCAAGGCGATGCGCGACAAGTACGACCTGATCGCCATCACCAACGACATCTACACCAAGGAAGACCAGCGCCTGCTGACCGTGGCCGGCGCGCTGCCGGCCGAGCGCATCATGGGCGTGGAAACCGGCGGCTGCCCGCACACCGCCATTCGCGAAGATGCATCGATCAACCTCGAGGCGATCGACCGCATGCTCGAAGACTTTCCGGACGCCGACATCGTGTTCGTCGAGTCCGGGGGCGACAACCTGGCAGCGACGTTCAGCCCCGAGCTGTCAGACCTCACCATCTACGTGATCGACGTGGCGGCCGGCGAGAAGATCCCGCGCAAGGGCGGCCCTGGCATCACCAAGAGCGATCTCTTCGTGATCAACAAGACCGACCTGGCACCCTACGTGGGCGCCAACCTCGACGTGATGGAGCAGGACACGCAGCGCATGCGCCGCCAGCGTCCCTACGTGATGACCAACCTCAAGACCCACACCGGCGTGGCCGAGGTGGTGGCGTTCATCGAAGCGCGAGGCATGCTCGCCGAAGGATGAGCCTGCCGGGGGTCAGGGCAGGCCGAGGTAGATGCGCAGGTCGTCCTTTACCGTGCCCGCCGAGGCCACCGCCGTGCGCAGCCGTGCCTCGCTCACGCCGAACCATTGGGTCCAGTAGTCGACCTCCTTGAGGTCGGTGACATCGATGCGTTCATCGTCCTGGGGAATGCGGATCTCGGTGTCTTCGCGCATCGTCTTCTCCTGAAGAACTGAAGGTGGTTAAGGGGTTGGCAGGCAGGAAACGCAGTTTCCATGGCCGCCACGCCGCGCCAGCCGGACGATTCCGACGCGCCGTGCAGGACATGGCCTTGCCCTCCGTGCCACCGACAAAAGCTTCCGCCAGCCGTTGGCGGCGCCGTCCTGCAAGCCGCCCGGATGCTTCGATGTTTGAATTTGGGCAACCTCTTTCAATACGGAGAAGCAACATGGAGCCTCATCACCAGCGACTGCTGAGTGTTGGCGTACCGGGCCTGAACGACGTGCTCGGCGGCGGACTGGAGCCCAACCGCCTGTACCTGCTCGAAGGCACCCCGGGCGCGGGCAAGACGACGATCGCCATGCAGTTCCTGCTCGAAGGCGCACGCCTCGGCGAGTCGGTGCTGTACGTCACGCTGTCGGAAACCGAGACCGAGCTGCGCGGGGTGGCCGCCTCGCACGGCTGGGACGTGTCGCCCATCCATGTGCGCGAGATGCTGCCCACGCAGGACAGCCTGCAGCCCGACGAGCAGTACACGATGTTCCACCCCTCGGAGGTGGAGCTCAGCGAGACCACGCTGCGCATCCTGAGCGACGTGGAAGCCCTCAAGCCCTCGCGCATCGTGTTCGATTCGCTGTCCGAGCTGCGGTTGCTCTCGGGCACGTCACTGCGCTACCGGCGGCAGATCCTGGCGCTCAAGCAATTCTTCGCGGGGCGCCAGTGCACGGTGCTGCTACTCGACGACATGACCGCCACCGAGCACGACCTGCAGGTGCAGAGCATCGCGCACGCGGTCGTGCGGCTGGAGCAGTCGAACTCCGACTACGGCGCGTCGCGCCGCCGCCTGCTGGTCGTGAAGTACCGCGGGCAGTCGTTTCGCGGCGGCTACCACGACTACAAGATCCACCGCGGCGGCCTGCAGGTGTTCCCGCGCCTGGTGGCGGCCGAGCACGTGGCGGACACGACCCTCACCAAGCTGCCCAGCGGCATCGAGGAACTCGACGCACTGCTCGGAGGCGGGCTCGAAAAGGGCACCAGCACCTTGCTGGTCGGCGCACCAGGCACAGGCAAGTCGTCGGTGGCGGTGCAGTTCGCCATCGCGGCCGCCCAGCGGGGCGAGTCGGCGGCGCTGTTCATCTTCGACGAGAGCGTCAACACCCTGCGCACGCGCTGCGCCGGCCTGGGCATGACGCTGGAGCCCCACCTTCGGTCGGGCCAGATCCGCATCAAGCAGGTCGACCCGGCGGAGTTGTCTCCCGGCGAGCTGGTGCACGAGATCCGCATGGCGGTGACCCAACACGGCGCGAAGGTGGTCGTCATCGACAGCCTGAATGGCTACCTGAACGCGATGCCCGACGAGCGCTTCCTGATCGTGCAGTTGCACGAACTGCTCACCTACCTCGGCCAGTCCGGCGTGGCCACCATCCTTGTCGGCGCGCAGCACGGGCTGATCGGCATGCAGATGCAGACGCCGGTCGACGCGAGCTACCTGGCCGATGCGGTGGTGCTCATGCGCTACTTCGAAGCCGAAGGCGAGGTGCGCCAGGCCATCTCGGTGCTCAAGAAGCGCGGCGGCGCGCATGAGCGCTCCATCCGGGCCTTCTCGATGAACAGCGAAGGCCTGAACGTGGGCGAGCCGCTGCGCCATTTCCGCGGCATCCTGACCGGCGTGCCGGTGCCGGTCGACGGCATCGCCTCGCCCCCGCCGTGACGGACACCCTCCCCCTCCAGAACCCGCAGTTGCGCGTTCTGATGCGAACGGCCACGACGCGGGACGCGGTCATGGCCTCCGCCGTGCTCTCGAGCGCCAGCATCGAGACCCAGGTGTGCGCCGATCTGCCGGAACTGCTGCGCGCGGTCGGCGAAGGCGCGGGGGCATTGCTGGTGTCCGAGGAAATGCTCTCGGGCAGCGGCGCCTCGGAGCTCGCCGCCGCGGTGGCCGCCCAGCCCCCGTGGTCCGACCTGCCGGTGCTGATCCTGGCGCGGCAGGGCGCCGATTCGCGCGCCATTTCCACCGCCATGGAAGGCATGGCCAATGTCACCGTGCTGGAGCGCCCGATCCGCGTGGCGTCGCTGGTGAGTGCGCTGCGCAGCGCGCTGCGTGCGCGGCGCCGGCAGTACGAACTGCGCCGCATCCTGGAAGACCTCAACGAGGCCGACAAGCGCAAGACCGAATTCCTCGCGACCCTGGCGCACGAGCTGCGCAACCCGATGGCCCCGCTGAGCACCGCGCTGGCCATCCTGAAGCGCAAGGCACTGACGCCGGAGACCGCCCTGCCCTACTACGAGCTCATGGGCCGCCAGCTGGAGCACATGGTGCGGCTCGTGAGCGACCTGATGGAGGTCTCGCGCATCACGCGCGGCAAGATCGAACTGCAGCCCGCGGAGCTGGCGCTCAGCCAGGTGATCCGCAGCGCGGTGGAGCTCAGCCGCCCGCTGATGGACGCCGGCAAGCACACGCTCTCGCTGCACATCGCCGACGCCTCGCTGGCGGTGGAAGGCGACGGCGTGCGCCTGACGCAGGTGTTCTCCAACCTGCTGAACAACGCCGCCAAGTACACCCCCGAGGGCGGGCGCATCGATGTCTTCGTCGAGCGCGACGACCACGGCCACGCGGTGGTACGGGTGAAGGACAGCGGCGCGGGCATCCCGGCCGCGATGCTCGGCGCCATCTTCGACATGTTCGTGCAGGTGAGCGACACCGCGCGGGCCGCGCAGGGCGGCCTGGGCATCGGCCTCACCCTGGTGAAGAGCCTGGTGGAACTGCACGGCGGCACGGTCGTCGCGAAGAGCGAGGGTGCGAACCAGGGCAGCGAATTCATCGTCTCGCTCCCGCTGCTCGAGCACGGGGTGCGGGCCGGCGCCAAGGCCCGCGCATCGCAGGAGACCATCGCCGCGAAGCACCGCATCCTGGTGGTGGACGACAACCGCGATGCCGCGGAGTCGCTCGCGGCGCTGCTGGGGCTGCTGGGTGCGCAAACCGCCGTGGCGTTCAGCGGCGCGGACGCGCTGGAACAGGCCGAACACTTCAACCCGTCGTTCGGCATCCTGGACATCGGCATGCCGGGCATGGACGGCTGCGAGCTGGCGCGCCGGCTTCGGGCCCATCCGCGACTGCACGGCATGGGGCTGATCGCGCTCACGGGCTGGGGTCAGGCCGACGACCGGCTGCGCATCGCGCGGGCGGGATTCGACCACCACCTGCTGAAGCCGGTCGATGTGGAGGCGCTGTCGGCCGCGCTGCACAAGCTCGCGCAGCGCGGGGCGGGCTGAAGCGACGCGGCGCCGCTGGAGCGGCGCGCCCGCTCAGAGTTCGCTGCCGTCGCGCAGCTGCCGGGCCTTGTACACGAGCCGCACGCTGGCGCGGCGCGGGTCGCTGACCTGCTGCACGTAGACGTCGGTGTCGTTGCTCACCCAGGCGGCGTAGGCGCTGCCGGGGTCGCGCGAGGCGAGCTCGGCGCCGAACACACCGCGGCCCCATTGCACGAGCGCCGCGAAAGCCGAAGCGCCGCTGTCCGGCATGGCCTGAGCCGTGGCCACGTACTCGACGCGACGCAACTCCGAGGCGGCAAAGAAGAAGGTCGGCTCGAACAGCAGCCCGGCCATCTGGACCGGTGCGCCGTGCCAGCTGCCGACCAGGCCGCCGCTCAGGCGCTGGGGCCGTTGCACGCGTTCGGCGGCAGGCAATGCGGCCTGCAGCGCCTCGGCCGACATGCCCAGACGCACGCCCGCAGGCAGCGCCTGCGCATGCGGCGCGCCCGCTGCGAGAAGGGCCGCGCTCGCGGCAAGCGCACGAAGAAGGATCAGGGGAGCGTAGAGGCGCACGTTCGGCATCGGGGAAAAAGCGGCGGAACCATGGGACCGCGAGTATGACGCGGAGTTCCGTGGCGCCGCTTTTTCCAGGGCCTTGCGATGCATCACTCCTCGACGAAAGCCTCTTCCCGCTTGGCCTTCACCGACGGCAGCAGCACGATGACCAGCAGCAACCCGGCCACCACCAGCAGCCCCGCGGACAGCGGCCGCGTGACGAACACGCTCCAGTCGCCGCGCGACAGCAGCAGCGCGCGGCGCAGGTTCTCTTCCATCATCGGCCCCAGGATGAAGCCCAGCAGCAGCGGCGCAGGCTCGCATTTCAGCTTCAGGAAGGCGTAGCCCACGATGCCGAAGATCGCGACCATCCACACATCGAAGGTGTTGTTGTTCTCCGAGTACACGCCCACCGCGCAGAACAGCACGATCGACGGAAAGAGCCACTTGTAGGGAATGGTCAGCAGCTTGATCCAGATGCCGATCATCGGCAGGTTCAGCACGATGAGCATCAGGTTGCCGATCCACATCGAGGCGATCAGGCCCCAGAACAGCTCGGGGTTGCTGGTCATCACCTGCGGGCCGGGCTGGATGTTGTGGATGGTCATGGCGCCCACCATCAGCGCCATCACCGCGTTGGGCGGAATGCCCAGCGTGAGCAGCGGAATGAACGAGGTCTGCGCACCGGCGTTGTTGGCCGACTCGGGGCCCGCCACGCCGCGGATGTTGCCCTTGCCGAAGGGCACTTCGCCCGCCTTGAGCTTCATCTTCTTCTCGATGGTGTAGGCCGCGAAGGCCGACAGCAAAGCGCCGCCGCCCGGCAGGATGCCCAGCGCCGAACCCAGCGCCGTGCCGCGCAGCACCGCGGGCGTCATGTCCTTGAAGTCCTGCTTGGTGGGCCACAGGCCCTTGACCTTCGCGGTGAACACTTCGCGCTCGTGCTCGGGCACCGCCAGGTTGGCAATGATTTCGCCGTAGCCGAACACGCCCATCGCAATGGCGATGAAGCCGATGCCGTCGGTGAGCTCGGGAATGTCGAAGCTGTAGCGCGCCACGCCCGAATTCACGTCGGTACCGACCAGGCCCAGCGCCAGGCCGAACAGGATCATGGTGATCGCCTTGAGCAGCGAGCCCGAGGCCAGCACCACGGCGCCGATCAGGCCCAGGATCATCAGCGAGAAGTACTCGGCCGGGCCGAACTTGAAGGCCAGCTCGGTCAGCGGCGGCGCGAACGCGGCCAGGATCAGCGTGCCCACGCAGCCCGCGAAGAACGAGCCCAGCCCGGCCGCGGCGAGCGCCGGTCCGGCGCGCCCCTTTCTTGCCATCTGGTAGCCGTCGATCACGGTCACCACCGACGACGACTCGCCCGGCAGATTGACCAGAATGGCCGTGGTGGAGCCGCCGTACTGCGCGCCGTAGTAGATGCCGGCCAGCATGATCAGCGCCGACACGGGCGGCAGCGCATACGTGGCGGGCAGCAGCATCGCGATGGTCGCGACCGGGCCGATGCCCGGGAGCACGCCGATCAGCGTGCCCAGCAGGCAGCCGACGAAGGCATACACGAGGTTCTGCGCCGTGAAGGCGACGCCGAAGCCGATCGAGAGATTGGTAATCAGGTCCATTTGTCTTGTCTTGTTCTTGTGCGAATCAGCCGGCGATGAAGGTCGGCCACACCTGGAACTGCAGCTTCAGCGCGACCACGAAGGCCAGGTAGCTGCCCAGCGCCAGCACGGTCGCCAGCACGGTCACGCCCTTCCAGCCGAAGTTGTCTCCCGCGAGGCTGGCGATGAAGGTCAGCGCGTAGATGGCCACGATGAGCCCCATCGACGGCAGCCCGATGCTCGGCAGGCCGCCCAGCAGCACGCCGAAGATCAGGTTCGCGCCGATGATGAAGACCAGCGGCTTCCATGCGATGCGCCCGATGGGCTCGCCGTCTTCCGTCTCCACGCTGAGCGCCTTGAGCGTGATGGCCACGCCCATGAGGGCAATGAGGATGCCCACGATCAGGGGAAAGTAGCCGGGGCCCATGCGGGCGCCCGAGCCCACGTTGTAGGTCGTGGCGCCCCATGCGAAGGCCACGCCGAAGGCGCTGAAAAGCACGCCCGAGCAGAAGTCTCTCTGACTCTTGATTCTCACCGTTGATGTCTCCTGGAACTGCGTTGATCGGCACAGGTTGTGCGCCGAGCGATCCTAGGAATTCACCGGACTTTTGTGCATGACCAATACATTGCCGTTCGGCAATGTGGCGAACGCACGCGGCGCGTTCAGTCGCCCGCCATCGGCAGGTCGATGCACGCGCGCAGCCCCGGGCGCGCATCCGCGAACTGCAGCCGCCCGCCGTGCAGCGCCACCACCGCCTGCACGCTGGCCAGCCCCAGGCCGTGGCCCGGCGTGCTGCGGTCCAGCCGGTGGAAGCGCACGCCGATGCGCTCGTACTCGGCAGCGGGAATGCCGGGGCCGTTGTCCTGCATGAAGAGCTGCGCCCTGCCGTCCACCGTGTGCGTGCCGATGCGCACGGTGGCACCGGTGCCTGCGTACTTCAGCGCGTTGTCCAGCAGGTTGGCCGCCGCGCCGGCCAGCAGGTCGCGGTCGCCCAGCGCCACCGCGATGTCGGCGGGCTCGCGCAGCAACGCGATGCCCTGCATCTCCGCCACGGCCTCGTACAACTCCGCCACGTCGTCGGCAATCACGTGCAGCGCCACCGGCGCGAACTGCTGCCGGCGCGCACCGGCCTCGACCTCGGCGATCTGCAGCAGCTTCTCGAACACCACCGCGAGTTCCTCGAGCTCGCGGATGGCGGTGGCCACGGCCTCGCGCTGCGGGTCTTGCTGCTGCAGCGCGGCTTCCACAGCGCGCAGCCGCACCAGCACTCGCGTGAGCGGCGTGCGCAGGTTGTGCGCGATGGTGTTGGACACATGGCGCACGCCGTCCATCAGCGACTGGATGCGGTCGAGCATGGCGTTGATTTCGTGCTCCAGCAGCGCGAACTCGTCCTCCTCGCCCGACGGCGCCACGCGCTCCTGCAGCTCGCCGGCCGCAATGCGCGCGGCCGTGCGGCGCACCGCGCCCACGCTGCGTTCCAGCTCCTGGCGGAACACGAAGGTGCCGCCGATCAGCAGCAGCACCGCCACGATGCCCGCCGCCGCGCTGGCGCTCGCCACCAGCGATTCGATCGATTCCTGGTCGCGCAGGTCGTGCCCCACCACCAGCTGCCCGCCGTCCGGCAGGGGGCGCAGCACGATGTAGGCGATGACGGTCTGCCCCGCGCGCACCACGCGCCGGTGCACGCCGTCGCCCGCGTCGGGCGCGGCCGAGGGCACCTGGTCGAGGTTGCCCGCGAGCTTGCTGCCTTCGCTGTCGGTCAGCAGATAGATCTCGTTGTCGGAGTTGCGCCCGTCCGACAGCGCATTCGAAATTTCGCCCGCCACGCCGTCGGCGCCGCGCGCGTCGTAGCGCACCATCAGCTGCTGCACGCTGGCCTCCACCTGGCGCACCATGCGCTGCTGCAGTACGCCCACCGTCTGCATGTAGACGATGGCCAGCGCGGCCAGCATCGTGATGGCCACCAGCAGGCCGTAGTAGAAGGCCAGCCGGAAGCCGACCGAGCGCCACAGCTGGCGCAGCGTGCGGATCATTGCGGCGGGGCCAGCGTATAGCCCACGCCGCGCACGGTGTGAATCAGCGTGGGCACGCCGCCCGCGTCGAGCTTGCCGCGCAGCCGGCTCACCTGCACGTCGATCACGTTGGTCTGCGGGTCGAACTGGTAGTCCCACACGGCCTCCAGCAGCATGGTGCGCGTGACCACCTGGCCCGGATGCATCATGAGATAGGCCAGCAGCCGGAACTCGCGCGGCTGCAGCGCAATGTGCCGCCCGCCGCGCTCCACATGCCGGCGTGCCAGGTCCAGCGTGAGGTCGGCCAGCTGCAGCGTGCGGATCTCGGGCCCGGTGCGCGAGCGCCGCACCAGTGCCTCGGCGCGCGCCGCCAGTTCCGAGAAGGCGAAGGGCTTGGCCAGGTAGTCGTCGCCGCCGGCCTTCAGGCCGCGCACGCGTTCGTCGAGCGCGCTCAATGCGCTGAGCACCAGCACCGGCGTCTTCTTGCCGAGGGCGCGCAGGGTCGAGAGGATCGACAGGCCGTCAACGTCGTTGGGCAGCATGCGGTCGAGGATCACCAGGTCCCACGGCTCGCCCGTGGCGCGCGCCAGCGCATCGGCACCGTCCCGGCTGATCACGGCCACGTGGCCGAGCGAACGGAAGCCGTCGGCGATGTAGCGCGCGTTGTCGGCGTCGTCCTCGACGATGAGGCAGCGCCACATGGCGGTGGGGCCTAGCACGCCGGTGCCGCGCCCTCGTGCGGGGCAACGCGGCGGGCCGGGGAAACAGGAAGATCGGGGAGTGACTGCGTTCGGGTGCTCATGGCGATGGAGTCGGCCGGCCCACCGTCCATCCGGGCGCCGCCGGGACCATCCTAGCCGCGATTGAACCCGAGAAAGCGCAGCCGCTTCATTACCGTTTGTCCATGTTGGCGCAAGCCGGCGGTTGCCGGCTAGGCCTGCAGCGGCAGGCGCAGCGTCAGGCCCAGCACGCCGCCCGCACACGGCGCCGAGTAGATGCGCCCGCCGTGGTGGTCGGCAATGCGCTCGCAGGCCCGCGCGCTGGCGCCGGCTGCGTGCGCGCTGTCGAAGAACCTCGCGAGCGGCGGTCGTGCATCGACGGCATCGAGGTCGCGCCAATGGATCACGGCCTGCTCGCCTTCCGCGTGCGCGGACACCTGCAGCGTCGCGCCCGCGCGCATCACGCTGGCCGCATAGGCCGTGACCTCGGCGAGCAGTTCGCGCAGCTCGGCCTCGATCGCGAGCACGGGCACCGCTTGCGGCGGCAGCTGGACTTCGAAGCGGATGGCCTTGCCGTGCATATCGCCCGAGGCCGCGTCGAGCAGCGGCCGCAGGTCTTGCACGCGGCTGGCGCCCAGCCGCTGCTGCGCGTGCTGCCTGGCTTGTGCCGCGAGTTCACGCGCCTTCGCGCCCTGGCGCAGGTTGGCGAGGAACAGCGAGCCCATCAGGCAGACCACGCCGCCAAGGCCGAGAGAGATCACGCTGGCAATGACCACGCCGAGGTTGCCGGACTGGAGTTGTCCCGCAGCCATCAACGGGCTCCCGGCACAGGCGCGCCGGGGTCGCCCGGCGCGCCGCGCGTGCAATCGTTGCCCGGGCCGCTGCGCTGGCCATCGCAGTCCTCCCACCCGGGCGCCGGCGGCCTGCGGGCGCCGCCGAAAGGCATGGGCGGCGCGTCACCACGAAAGCCCGGTGGCAAGGGGCGGTAAGGCATGGGCGGCGGCGGCAGCACGATGCAGCCTGCGAGGCTGGTGGCCACCAGGACCCCCGCCAGAAGTCGGATTCGGTTCATTGAAAGCTCATTGCTGAATGGACGGGCTGCGCATGGGAATAAGGGCGAGCCCTTCTTCCCGCGCACAGAGCGCGCTTCGCTTCAGAACGCGTGGCGAATGCCGAAGTCGTAGCCGGTCGAGGAACGCGGCACGCCCGAGAAGCCCACGCCCGCGCTGCCGTAGCCCGTCGTGCTCGCCGAGACCAGGCTGCCGGTGTAGTTGGCGTCGTTGCGGTTGTTCACACGCGCCACCGTGGCGTACAGCGCCGTGCGCTTGGACAGGTTGTGCACGTAGCCGATGGCCAGCTTCTGCGCGCGCGGGTCTTCGCCCGTGATGCCGGCCGCACCCTCGTTGTAGCGAACCACCGAGTACGACGCGCGGATCAGACCCGCACCCACCGGCACGGTCGCACCGATCAGGTAGCCGTTGTAGGTGTCGTGCGTGTTGCCCAGCGCCGTGTCGAACTTGTTCTGCACGTTCGACAGCTCCCCGAACAGCTTCACCGGGCCGAAGTCGTACGACGCGCCCAGGTTGATGGTCTGCACCTTGCGCTCCAGCGTGGCGGTGTCCACCGCCACGCTCTGGCCCACGCCCAGGGCCACGTCCAGCGGGCCGTTGGCATAGCCGAAGCGCCCGCCCACGTAGCGGCCCGCGCTGCTGCTGCTCGCAGCCGTGGTGCTGGTGGCGTCGGTGCTGGTGTTCTCGTGGAAGCTGTACTGCAGCTGGCCGTAGAAGCCGCCCAGGTTCGGCGGCAGGAAGTAGCCCACCGAGTTGCTCGCGCGCGCATAGTTGGCGTTGTTGATGGTGCTGTTGCCGCTGACGGTGCTGATCACGTTGGTGCCCGAGCCGTTGGTGCCGAACGGGTCGAACACGGTGTCGTTCCAGAACGTGGGCGTGTAGTCGCGGCCCAGGCGCAGCTCGCCGAAGCCACCCGACAGGCTCACGGTGGAGCGCCGCGCGAAGGTGGAGATGCCGGTGGCGCCGTCGTCGTTGGTGATGGGCGCTTCGAGCCAGAAGCTCGCAGCCAGCCCGCCGCCCAGGTCTTCGGTGCCCCGGAAGCCGATGCGGCTGGAGTTGTAGCCGGAGTTGGCCAGGCTGGTCTTGCTTTGCTTGACCGAGGCGCCCGTGAGCGCGTCGCGCGCGGTGGCCGACTGGTAGGTCACGCCGGCGTCGACGACACCGAACAGCGTGACGGACGATTGGGCAGAGGCCAGGCCACAGACGGCCAGGGCAGCGAATGCCGTGAGGGTTTTCTTCATTCAGGTTTCTCCAGTTTCAGGTCTGATGCGGCCGCTCGGTATCGACCGGCTGTACGCATGGTTTCGTTCAATTCCGGAGGAATTTGGTAGATACGTTTTCTGCGGCCTGGAGTGTTGTGCGCGCGCGTCATGACCTGGTGCGCGCACGCGGCGCACTCATTTCTCGGCCCTTCAAATTTCTCCCAATTCGCCTGAAAAGATCCACGCATGACAACGCTGGGAACTCACAGGTGAAGCGCTCACGAACCCTCATGGCCGCGGTGTGCGGTGCCATGGCCGTCGCATGCGCCAGCACGAGCATCGCGATGGTTCACACCACCTCGGTGCTGGCGGCGGGCATGTTCGTCGATCACGCCGTGCGCGCGAAGACGCAGCCCATCGCGCAGCCTTGGTGGAACGGCTTCGAGGACGCGGCGATGAACCGGCTGATGGCCGCATCGCACGGCACCAACGAATCGGGCGTGGCAGCGGCCTACATCGCGCTCAAGGTGAAGACGCTCGAACTCGTCTACCTGGAGAACACGCGTGCGGCCGTCGTGCGGCAGTCCGTGCTCATCCGGGGCCGCGCATTGCCGCACGACGACTTTGCAAAGCAGCTCGCGGCGCGGCAGGCCGGCGCGGACACGACCATCGGCAAGCTGAAGACGCAACGCACGAGCTACATCTCTTATCTGGCGGCGCAGTGCCGCATGTCGGAAGCCGCGCTGGCCGCGCTCCTCGCCGACGCGCTACAGGACAAGTCGCTGCCCCGCTTCGCGGCCGAGGTGCCGCGCGCGCTGCCGATGGCCGTGCTGGCCCACCGCAACGACATCCACCTGGCCGCCGCGCTCGACGGCACGGACCCCGGTGCGATGCCCGCCGGCACCATCGACGCGACCGACGAAGCGCCGGCCATCGACGTGCCCGGCAAGCCGCTCTACGCCCGCGCGGTGATGCAGGCGCGCGACCAGGTCGCCGCAGCGCTGCAGCACCTGCAGATGCAGAGCGACATTGCGAACACCGCCTACGCGCGCGTCGCCGACGCCCGGGCCGATTTCGAATCGTCGAAGACGCGCCGCGACCGCGGCGAGATCTCCGAGGTGCAGCTCATGGAGGACTTCCAGGGCCTGCTGCTCGACCTGCATGTGCTGGCCGCCGCCAACGGCGAACTGGCCATGGCGTGGGTCGTGTTCATGGGAAGCATCGGCGACGACACGTCGATCGATGCCATGAAGCTTCCGCAAGCCATGCAAATGCCTTTTCTGCACAAAGTCTCCCGAAAGTTGCGCAATCCTTGAAGTTCGAAGGAGCCCTCCATGACCACTGCCTTGCACAAAGCCCCCGCCCGCACCGTGCTCACGCTGCCCGGCCAGCCGCACGCCCACCCGAAGCCGAACGCCGCCGCGCCCGCGCGCCGCGTGCATTCGCTGGACGGCGAGCAGTCGGACACCACCGCGACCAGGCTGGGCATCCAGCAACTTGCCAGCGCGTTCCAGCCCGCGTTCGGGCGAATGCACGTGCTGCAGGACCTTGTCATTCCCATGTACGAAGGCAGCGCCGTGCCCACCGCGCGCTTCGACGTGGCGCTGGTGTGCGAGGCCGGCGTGTACCTGTTCGAAGTGAAGGGCTGGCGCAACGCGGTGGTGTACCGCAAGACCTCGGGCCAGGCGCTGCCGCGCTGGTTCCTGCGCCAGCACGACCATTCGCTGGCGCGCGAGGTGAAAGACCCCGCCTGGCAGTGCGGGCGCAAGACCACGCACCTGCGCAGCCTGCTGCCGCCCGACCTGCGCGTGCAGTACTTCGTGCTGCTCCCGTTCGAGGGCGTCGAGCTTCAAGGCGTGATGCCCACCGTCGTGATCACGCCGCAGGACCTGCCCTACATCGCACGCGTGGCGCGCAACAACGGGCGCGCCGAGCATGGCTATGCGCTGCTGGACGACGCCGCCATCGACCGCACGCGGCAGCTGCTGGACGACCTGCAGGGCGACCTGACGCTCGAAGACCACATGCGCAACAGCCGCGAGAAGAGCGCGCCCGGCGCGCGCGTGCAGGTCCGCCCCGCGCACCCGGGCGTGCTGAATCTGCAATGACACGATGAGCCGGATCCTGTTGGTGGAGGAGGGGTACGAAGCCGCCTCGGTGCTGCACGAAGAACTGCACCAGGCCGGTCATGAGATCGAACACATCGAGGACGGCGCGCTCGCGCTGCATCGCATGCTGACCGCGCCGCCGGCCCTCACCCTGCTCGACGTGGCGCTGCCGCATGTCAGCGGCCTGCAGATCCTGGAGAAGGTGCGCGCGCGCAGCGACCATCCGGTCATCATGCTGACGGCGCGCAGCAGCGAGTCCGACCGGCTGCGCGGCTTCGAACTGGGCGCGGACGACTACGTGTGCAAACCCTTCTCCCCCAAGGAAGTGGCGGTGCGCATCCACGTGGTGCTGCGCCGCTATGCGCAGCGCCTGCGCGTGACGCGCCCTCAGGTGCCGATCAGCTTCGGGGCGGTGCGCGGCTGCGCGATTCTCGACGGGCACTACCTGCCGCTGACGCGGCGCGAGTCGCTGTTGCTGCGCGCGCTGTCGCAGGAGCCCGGGCGCGTGCTCACGCGCTCCAAGCTGCTGGAGGCGGCGTTTCCCGAAGCGCTCGATGTGAACGAGCGCGTGGTCGACACGCACATCAAGAACCTGCGCAAGAAGCTCGCCACCGTGTCGGCGGCGCACGACTGGATCCGCTCGGTCTACGGCGTGGGTTTCGCCTGGGAATCGCAGGGCCGGCAGGACGCCTGAGCCGCGCCGGATTCCCCGGAAACCTCTTTTCATCGCTCCTCATGAAACTACGCTGGCGCGGTCTGCCGCTGCCGTCGATGGCGCTTTCGCTGATGCTCCTGCTGCACGCGCGGGCGACTCCGGCGCAGGAAGCCTGGGTCGAGGCCCCGCTCACGCTGCGGCGCATGCCGCAGCTGCCCGAAACCATTGCACCGGCCGAGCGCGGCGCAAGGCCCAACCTGGTCGACGGCGACCGGCTCTCGGGCCGGCCCGACCTTGAGGTGGTGGTCGAAGGCGACGCCTCGCTGCGGCGCGGCGACACCCACATCACGGCCGACCGGCTCGAATACCAGCCGCCGGGCGACCTCGCCACGGCCACCGGCAACGTGCGGCTGAACCAGGCCGGCAACGTCTATGAAGGGCCCGCGCTGCACCTGAAGGTCGACAGCTTCGAGGGCTTCTTCGACCACGTGCGCTACACGCTGCTGGAAACAGGCGCGCACGGCGAGGCCGAGCGCATCGACTTCGTCGATGCCAAGGTGTCGGTGGCGCGGCACGTGACCTACACCACCTGCCTGCGCGAGAACTACCCGGACTGGGCCCCCGCATGGCTCTTGAGCGCCGTGACGATGACCACCGACAGCGACACCAACCTGGCCACCGCCACCGATGCGCAGATCAGCTTCCTGGGACTGACCACGCCGGCGATTCCCTCGGTGAGCTTTCCGCTGAACAACGCGCGCCAGAGCGGCCTGCTGCCGCCGGTGATCGGCTTCGACAGCACCAACGGCTTCGAGTACCTGCAGCCGTACTACTGGAACATCGCGTCGAACCGCGACGCCACGCTGTACCCGGAGATCATGAGCAACCGCGGCGTGAACCTGGGCACCGAGTTCCGCTACCTCGAGAAGGGCTACAGCGGCCAGATCCGGGTGGACGAGATGCCCAGCGACAGCCTGCGCGATCGCAACCGCTGGGGCCTGTGGGCGCAGCACAACCAGCAGCTCGACCCCAAGCCCTTCGGGCTCGATTCGCTGAGCACCGCGTTCAACATCAACCGCGTGAGCGACGACGACTACTGGCGCGACTTCTCCCACACGCCCACGCTGACCTCGCGCCAGCTCACGAACGAGGCCGACCTCAACTGGACCAAGGGCGACTGGAGCGGACAGGCGCGCACCCTGTCGTACCAGACGCTGCAGTACGCGGCCTCGCCGATCACGCCGTCGTACAACCGCGTGCCTCAGGTCACGGCCAACTACAACACCTACGACTGGCACGGCCTGGACGTGTCGGGCACGCTGGACTACACGCGCTTCCAGGTCGACCCGACCTACGCACCGACGCTCAACGGCATCGCGCAGCCGAACGGCGAGCGCGTGGTCGGCAACCTGCAGGTCAGCCGGCCCTGGGTCACGCCGGGCGGCTTCATCATTCCGAAGCTGCTGCTGCACACGGCCTCCTACCAGCTCGACTCGCCGCTGGCCAGCGGCGCCAGCGCCATCACCAGCGTGGTGCCGACCGTGAGCCTGGACAGCGGCCTGGTGTTCGAGCGCGACGCCAACCTGTTCGGCCGCGCCTGGCGCCAGACGCTGGAGCCGCGCGCCTTCTACGTGCACACGCCCTACCGCGACCAGAGCCAGCTGCCGGTGTACGACACGGCCGCCAACGACGTGAGCTTTGCCACGCTCTACACGGAGAACGCGTTCTCGGGCAACGACCGCGTGTCGGACACCGACACGCTGACCACGGGCGTGACCACGCGCCTGATCGACCCCGTGACGGGTGCGGAGTCGGCGCGCTTCGGCATTGCGCAGCGCTTTCGCTTCAGCGACCAGAACGTGACGCTGCCCGGGGGCACCGCGGTGACCGACCGCGCGGGCGACTTCATCTTCGGCGGACAGGTGCACTGGAACCCGAAGTGGAGCGTCGACGGCCTCGCGCAATACAACATGGACACCGGCAAGACCACGCGCGACGCACTCACGCTGCGCTACATGCCCGCGCAGTTCCACACGCTCACGGCCGCCTTTCGCTACCAGGCGGACAGCACCGCGACGGCGAACGACGGCACGAAGACGGTGGACTTCAACTGGCAATGGCCGCTGAGCGAACTCACGGGTGGACTGATGGGCGGCAAGTCGGCCGCAGAGCCGGGGCGCTGGTATGCGGTGGGGCGGCTGAGCTACAGCCTGCACGACCGCGCGATGTCCGACAGCCTGGTCGGCGCGGAGTACAACGCCTGCTGCTGGGTGGGCCGCATCGTGCTCGAGCGGCTGGTGTCGGGGCGCGCGACGCCCGACACGCGGCTGATGTTCCAGATCCAGTTCAATGGCTTCGGCAACATCGGCTCGAACCCGACGAGCACGCTGCTGCAGAACATCCAGGGCTACCAGCCGCTGAACCAGCCGACGCAGGGGCCGAGCCGGTTCACCAACTACGACTGAGCCGGCCGAGGGCGTGTCAGGGCAGCAGTTCGAACTTCAGCTCGGCCAGAGGCATGACCTTTTCTTCGCGCACCATCTTGTATTCGGTGTTCGGGCCCAGCCACTTGGCCCAGATGCGGTCGAGCTCGCCCGACTTCTCCAGCGCATAGAGCGCGCCGTTCACCTTGGCCAGCAGCGCGGGCTCGTCCTTCTTCATGCCCACGCCGATGGGCTGCAGCACCATCGGGTCCTTGATCATCTTGAGCGCCACGCCGTCGGTCTTCGACTGGTTGACGAGCTTGGTGATGGTCATGGTGTTGGCCACCATGCCGACCGACTTGTTCTGCTGCACCGCCATGAAGGCCGAGCCCGTGTCCTGGAAGGTCACGGGCTCGGAGCCGTTCATCTTGATGGACATCTCCGAGGTGGAGCCCTTGGTCGAGCTCAGGCGCTTGCCCTTGAAGTCGGCCTTGGCCGTGCCGGGGTCGGAGGCCTTCACGGCCAGCATCTCCTTGGCCACGTAGTACGGGTCGCTGAACTGGATCTGCTCGCCGCGGCTCTTGGTGTAGGCCAGGTTGGCGATGGTCACGTCGACGCGGCCGAGCTTCACCTCGGGCACGCGCGCCTCCACCGACAGCGGCGTGACCTTGGCGGCGAGGCCGAGTTCCTTGGCGATGGCGTTGCACAGGTCGACGTCGTGGCCCACCATTTCGCGGGTCTTCGGGTCGGGTGCGGCGAAGGGCGGCACGTCGGCGAAGGTGCCGCACTTGAGCTCCTTGCGCTGGGCGATGTCGCTCCACTGGTCGGCATGCGCCAGCAGGGACGCCGCGCACAGACAGGCGCCGAGGGTGGCGAGGCGGAAGACGGACTTGTTCGACATGAGGAGCTCCTGGGAGATTGCGAAAAAGGTGAACGGCGAAAGACTGGCAACGACTCAGTGCGCGCGCAGGTCCGACAGGAAGCGCTGCGCGCGCGGATGCTGCGGACTGCCGAAGAAGGTGGCGGGGTCGGCCTTCTCCAGGATGCGGCCCGCGTCCATGAACCAGACGCGGTCGGCCACCTCGCGGGCGAAGTTCATCTCGTGTGTGACGCACATCATGGTCATGCCGTCGTGGGCCAGCCCGCGCATCACCGACAGCACCTCGCCCACCATCTCGGGGTCGAGCGCGCTGGTCGGTTCGTCGAACAGCATGGCCGGCGGCTCCATGGCCAGCGCGCGGGCAATGGCCACGCGCTGCTGCTGGCCGCCCGACAGCTGCGCGGGGTAGGCGCCGGCCTTGTTCGACAGGCCCACGCGCTCGAGCAGCTGGCCTGCCTTGGCCTTGGCATCGGCGCGCTTCACGCCGAGCACGCGCATGGGCGACAGCATGATGTTCTCCAGCACCGACAGGTGCGGGAACAGGTTGAAGCTCTGGAACACGAAGCCGATGCGGCTGCGCAGCCGGTTCAACGCCTTGCTGCTCATGGGCGCGTGGATGTCGTGGCCGTCGAACAGCAGCTGGCCCGACTTCACCTCTTCCAGCCGGTTCACGGTGCGGATCAGCGTGGACTTGCCCGAGCCCGAAGGCCCGCACACCACCACCACCTCGCCCTTCTTCACCTCGGCGTTGATGTCGGCCAGCGCCTGGTAGTCGCCGTACCACTTGTTGATGTCGGAGAACAGGATCATGGGGTCGTCCTTGGGCGTCATGGCAGGGTCGCCACGGGGGGAACAGGGGCCGCGGGGGCGACCGGCGCGGCGTCGCCTTCGACGGTCTTCACGGGCGCGGCACCGAGCCGTTTGTGCGCAATGCGACGCTCCAGCCACAGCGCCAGCTGCGTGAGGCTGAAGCACACGACGTAGTACGTCAGCGCCAGGATGAAGAACACCTGGAACGGCTTGGTCAGCAGCTGGTTGTTGATCTGGTTGGCCGCGAAGGTGAGTTCCTGCACGTTGATCACGTAGCCCAGCGTGGTCTCCTTGATGGTGGAGATGAACTGGCTCAGCATGCTGGGCAGCATGTTGTAGAGCGCCTGCGGAAGAATGACGAACCACATGGTGCCCAGGTGGCTGTGGCCCAGCGCGCGCGCCGCCTCGCCCTGCCCCTTGGGCAGCGACAGGATGCCGGCGCGCACCACCTCCGACAGGTAGGCGCCCTCGTAGATCACCAGCGTGCACAGCATGGTGGTGAAGCCCGACACCTCGCGCCCGATGAGGATGGGCACCAGAAAGTACACCCACAGGATGACCATGAGCAGCGGCACGCCGCGCACCACGTACACCAGCACCGTGGCGGGCCAGCACAGCAAGCGCCAGGGCGACAGGCGCGCGAGCGCCAGCAACACCGACAGCGGAAAGGCCAGCACGATGCCCAGCACCGAGAGGATGAGCGTGGCGACGATGCCGCCGAGCGGGCCGCTCGGGTACTGGCCGACCAGCAGCAGCAGCCAGTTGTCGCGCAGGATTTCGAAGACGCTGTACATCGTGGTCTCCGCTTACCTGGCACCGACGATGCGGTAGCGCCGCGCCAGCCAGCCGCCCACCGCCATGATCAGCAGCGAGCACACCAGGTACAGCACGGTGGCCACGCTGTAGGCCTCGAAGGTGCGAAAGCTCTGGCTCTCGATTTCCTTCACCGCGTGCGTGAGTTCGGCCACGCCGATGGCCATGGCCAGGCTGCTGTTCTTGAACAGCGACACGCTGTGGTTCACCAGCGCCGGCACCGCGTTGCGGATGGCCTGCGGCAGCATCACGTGGCGCATGGAACCGATGTAGCCGTGCCCCAGCGCGCGCGCGGCCTCGGCCTGGCCCGGGGGAATGGCGCGCAGCCCCGAGCGCATGTCTTCGCTGAAGTAGGCGGCCTGGCACAGGCCGAGCGCGACAATCGACAAAATGGTTTCGGCGTTGTGCACCGACAGCCAGCCCTGCAGCGCGTCGGGCAGCAGGCTGAAGATGCCGAAGTACCAGAACATGAGCTGCACCAGCGTGGGCACGTTGCGGTGGTAGGACACGTAGCCCGCCACCACGCGCTCGGCGATGCGGTTCGGCGTGAGCCGCACCACCAGCAGCACCACGGCCACGGCCATGGCCAGCAGCCACGAGCCGGCCGCGATCTTCAGCGTCTGCAGCAGGCCGTGCAGCAGCATGGCGCCGAACTCGGGCTTCAGCAGGATCGCCAGCAGGTCGAAGTCCTTCATGCGCTGTTCCTTTGCATGGCGTGCTTGGCTTTCATGGCGCCGGGGCGTCAGGCCCGTGGCGTTTCGGGCCGCGTGGTCTGCAACCCGCCCGGCACCTGCAGCGTGGGCGTGATTTCCATGTGGCCCACGTTCACCGCGATGGGCGCGGCAATGCAGAAGGCGATGGCGTTGGCGATGTCCTCGGCCTGCGGCAACTCGAAGCCTTCGACGAAGCGCTGGCGGGTGTCCTCGGAATCGCCGTGCACGTGCGCGAAGATGTCGGTGGCCACACGGCCGGGGCAGATCTCGGTGACGCGCACGCGCTTGCCGAACACGTCGATGCGCAGCTGGCGCGACAGCATGCTCACCGCCGCCTTGGTGGCGTGGTACGTGCTGTTGCCGCCGAAGTTGTAGGCCGCGGCAATGGAGCTGATGTTCACCACATGGCCGCGGTCTCGCGCCACCATGCCGGGCACCACGAGCCGGCACAGGTGCAGCACGGCGCGCAGGTTCACGTCCACCAGCAGGTCGATGCCTTCGGCGTCGGCCTTGAGGATGGAGCCGGGGCGGTCCACGCCGGCGTTGTTGACCAGCACGTCGAACTCGACCTCCTGTGCGAGCCGCGTCACGGCGGCGAGGTCGCTCACGTCGATGGCGTGGGGAATGCAGCCGGTGCGCGCGGCCAGGTCGGCCAGCTTGTCGGCGCTGCGCGCGAGCGCATGGACCTTAAGGCCTTCCTTGCTCAGGCGCTCGACGACGGCGGCGCCGATGCCCGAGGAGGCACCTGTCACCAGCGCGGTCTTGTAGTCGGAAAACGGCATCTTGGGTTCTTTCTTTAGAAGGCGGATGAGCGCCTGGAATTCACTGTATCGAGCACCTTTGCGCGGCGCCAAGACGGATTGGCTGTGGAGAGATAAGCCGCCCTTATGTCGCCCGGCATCTGTGCATAGACACAAGGGTAAGCACCATGTTCGTGCCCGCTCCGGGTGCCTGCACGTCCGTTCTCTCAGGTCGTTTGCCGGGAGATGGGCACGATGCGCCCCCCCTGCTCGACCACCCCACGCACGGCGCGCGCCAGGTCGACCGCGCCGGGCGTGTCGCCGTGCAGCAGGATCGAATGCACGCGCATCGGGATTTTCTTGCCGGTGTAGCTGGTGACGGTGCCGTCCTCGAGCAACTGGCGCACGCGCGCCAGCACGGCGCTGCGGTCGTGAATGACGGCGTCGGGCAGCTTGCGCGGCACCAGCAGGCCGTCGTCGCCGCAGGCGCGGTCGGCCAGGAACACGGTGCGCACGCGCAGGCCATAGCGCTCGGCCGCGCCTTCGATGGCGGCGCTGGCGGAGGTGCTGACGGTGAGCGAGGGGTCGAAGTCGGCCACGGCGCGCACCAGCGGCTCGGCCAGCGCGGAGTCGGCCGCGGCCATGTTGCCGAGCGCGCCGTGAAAGCTCATGTGCGTCATGCGGTGGCCGGCGGTGCGTGCCATGCCTTCGAGCGCGCTGAGCTGGTAGAGCACGTACGCCACGAGCTCCCTGGTCTCGATCTGCATCGGGCGGCGCCCGAAGCCCATGAGGTCG
This sequence comes from Variovorax sp. AC103, assembly GCF_979254005.1. NCBI lineage: Bacteria > Pseudomonadati > Pseudomonadota > Betaproteobacteria > Burkholderiales > Comamonadaceae > Variovorax > Variovorax sp. AC103. The sequence continues at coordinate 25,831 of NZ_CEEDFC010000024.1, forward strand.
GGAAAGCCCACGTGCGCCCCCACGTCGACGCCGCGCTGCCGCGCCATGCGCACGGTGCGGTCCATGATGACCGGGTCGCCCGCGTGGAAGCCGCAGGCGACGTTGGCGGAAGAAACGATGTCCAGCAGGGCTTCGTCCTCGCCCATGCGCCAGGGTCCGAAGCCTTCGCCGAGGTCTGCGTTGAGGTCGATGTCCATGGGGAGTCCTTCTCTCTCTTGGGTCAGAGGGGGTGCAGGTCGATGAGGGGTGCGCCGTAGCCGACGGCGATGCCGCTTTCCACATGGAGCGCGTCGACGATGCCGGCCTGGGGTGCGCTCACGGGCAGCAGCAGGGGGCCGATGTTCAGCAGGCCGATGAGCTGGCCTGCGCCCACGCGCTGGCCGATGCGTGCGAGGGGTTCGGTGGCGACGGGATGGGTGTGAAGGAACAGCCCGACCGAAGAGGCCTTGACCGTGACGGGTTCGGCTTCGCCCTCTTCTTCTTCCTCTTCCTCTTCCATCGGCAGTTCGACCATGTCGTCGCCCTGCCTCCCGAGGCGCAAGGTTCCGTGGGGTGTGCGCAGTTCGAGCAGGCCTATGTCCGTGTTCGCCAACCAGGCTGAAAGTTGTGCGATGCGCTCAACCACGAGGCGCCCCCCGATGCAGCGCCACCACACGCGCCACCTTGTCGAGCCAGGCGCGCACTTCGTCCAGGGCGTCGAGCGCCTCGTCCCACGTGGCCTCGACGAAGCGCACGCGGCTGCCGATGGGCGCCTGGCCGAGCCGCCACATGTCGGCCTCGATCACGGTGCCGAACTTGGGGTAGCCGCCCGAGGGCTGGGCGTCGCGCATCTGGATGATCGGCTGGCCGCTGTGGGGCACCTGGATGACGCCGGGCACGATGCCGTGCGAGCGCAACTCCATCGGCGCGATGGGGCGCAAGGCCTCGCCTTCGAGGCGGTAGCCGTAGCGGTCGCTCTGGGGGGTGATCTTCCAGTCGGCGGACCAGAAGGCCTCGCGCGATGGCGCCTCGAAGGCCAGGTATTCGGCCGCGGGGAGTACACGCACTGCCGGCACGCCGTCGCGCTGCAGTGGCAATGCGAGGGCGGGCGGAACGAGGCCGAAGCCTGTGCGGCATGGCGCCGCCGTACCCGCGGCGCGCAGCACATCGCCCCGGCGCAGCGCGCGCCCTTCGTGGCCGCCGAAAGCGCCGCGCAACTGGGTGCTGCGCGAGCCCAGCACCTCGGGCACGTCGATGCCGCCGGCCACGCACAGCACCGCGCGGCTGCCGCGCTGCGCACCGCCTTGCGGCAGGCCCAGCGTCAGCACCTGGCCCGCGCGGGCCTGGTGCGCCCACCAGGGCATGAGCGGCTGGTCGTCGAGCCGGGCCGCGCAGTCGGCGCCGGTGATTGCGAAGGCGCAGTCCTCGGCGAAGCGCACCTTGAACGGGAAGACCGGCACCTCGATGGCCGCCACGCCCAGTTCGTTGCCCAGCATCAGGTTGCCCGCGGCCAGGGCCAGGTTGTCCATGGCACCCGAGGTGCCCACGCCCCAGCGCAGGCTGCCGGTGCGGCCCAGGTCCTGCACGGTGGCGAGCGCCGCGGACGAAAGGATCTCGATCATCGGACGATGCCCTCCACGCGAAAACGGATCAGGTCGCCCGGCTGCAGCATCGCGGGCGGGTCTTGCGCCGGGTCGAAGAACACCATCGACGTGCTGCCGATGGTGTTCCAGCCGCTGGGGCCGGCCGAGGCCGACACGCCCGTCTGCGCGCCGCCGATGGACACCGCGCCGCCCGGGATGCTCAGCACCGGCACCTTGCGCCGCGGCGTGGCGATGCGCGCGTCCATGCCGCCCAGGTAGCAATAGCCGGGATGGCTGCCCAGCGCATACACCGGGTAGAGCGGCGCGCTGTGCAGCTCGACGATGGCCTCCACGCTCAGGCCGGTGTGCGCCACCACGTCGGCCATGTGCGGGCCGCCCTCGCCGCCGTAGACCACCGGGAGCTCGACCACGCGGCCTTCGCGCTGCAGTGCGGTGGCGGCGGCCCATGCCTCGTGCAGGCGCGCACGCAGCGCATCGAGCTGGCGCGGCGGCCGGGTGAAGGTGAGCATCAGGTTGTTCATGCCCGGCACGGCTTCGCGCACCTCGGGCCAGGTCTCGGCTTCGTGGGCCAGCGCCCAGATGCGCTGCTGCGACGGCAGGTTCATGTCGCCGGGCGCTTCGAACAGCAGCGCCGTGGTGCCCAGGAGGCTGATGGACGGTTCGGTACGGGATGCCTGTGCGCTCACGCCGCGCTCCTTTGCTGCAGCCAGCGTTCGAGGTGGTGGATGTCGACGCCGCCGGCGGCAAAGCCCACGTCGCGCAGCAGCGCACGGTGCAGCGGCACGTTGGTGGCAATGCCCTCCACGCGGGTCTCGGCCAGCGCCAGGCGCATGCGTTCCAGCGCGTCGGCGCGGTTGTCGCCGTGCACGATGAGCTTGGCGATCATCGAGTCGTAGTACGGCGGCACGCGGTAGCCGGCGCCCGCGTGCGAATCGACCCGCACGCCGAAGCCGCCGGGCACCTGCCAGCCGGTGATGCGGCCCGGCGCGGGCGCGAAGGTGTCAGGGTCTTCAGCGTTGATGCGGCACTCGACGGCATGGCCCTGGCAGCGCACGTCGGCCTGCGCGAGCAGCAGCCGCTCGCCGCGCGCCATGCGCAGCTGCTGCTGCACGATGTCGATGCCGGTGGTCATCTCTGTCACCGGGTGCTCGACCTGCAGGCGCGTGTTCATCTCGATGAAATAGAAGGCGCCGCGCTCGTAGAGAAACTCGAAGGTGCCCACGCCGCAGTAGCCGATCTGCCGGCATGCGGCGGCGCAGCGCTCGCCCACCTCGGCCATCAGCGCCTCGTCGATGCCGGGCGCGGGCGCCTCCTCGATCACCTTCTGGTGGCGCCGCTGCAGCGAGCAGTCGCGGCTGCCCAGCCACACGGCATGGCCGTGGCTGTCGGCCAGCACCTGGATCTCGACATGGCGCGGGTGCAGCAGGAACTTCTCGATGTAGACCTCGGGGTTGCCGAAGGCCTGGCGCGCCTCTTCGCGCGTGAGGGCCATCGCGTCGAGCAGCGCGGCCTCTTCGCGCACCACGCGCATGCCGCGCCCGCCGCCGCCGCCCGCGGCCTTCACGATCACCGGGTAGCCGATGCCGCGTGCCAGCGCCTGCACGGCGGCCGGGTCGTCGGGCAGCGGCTCGTCGGGGCCGGGCACGCAGGGCACGCCGGCCTTGCGCATCGCGCGCTTGGCCGAGACCTTGTCGCCCATGGTGCGGATGCACTGGGCGCTCGGTCCGACGAACACCAGCCCGGCCTCCTCGATGCGCGCCGCGAAGCCCGCGTTCTCCGACAGGAAACCATAGCCGGGATGGATGGCCTGCGCGCCGCTCACCTCGGCAGCGAACAGGATGGCGGACTGGTTCAGGTAGCTCAGGCCCGGCGCGGCCGGGCCGATGCACAGCGCCTGGTCGGCCTGCGCGACGTACATGGCGTCGCGGTCGGCCTCGGAGTGCGCGACCACCGTGCGCAGGCCCAGGCCCCGGCAGGCGCGCTGGATGCGCAGGGCGATCTCGCCGCGGTTGGCAATGAGCACGGTGTCGAACATGGCGCGTGCCTCCTCAGTCGAAGCGGAACAGGGGCTGGCCCGCTTCCACTTCCTGGCCCGAATGGGCGAGCACCTGCCGCACGCTGCCCGCGCGCTCGGCGCGAACCTCGTTGAACATCTTCATGGCCTCGATCACGCACAGCAGCTGGCCGGCTTCCACGGCCTGGCCCACTTGAACGAAAGGCGGCTCGCCGGGCGCGGGCTGCAGGTGCACCACGCCGTGCAGCGGGGCGAGGCATTCGGGGCTGGCCGCGGCCGATGCCGTCGTTGTTTCTTCCAGTGCCCGTCGCGGCACCTTGCGTGCGACAGGCAGGCTTCGCGCAGCGGGCGTGGCGCCCAGCGCCGACAGCTTCACCAGCCGCAACGTGCTGCCGTGTTCGCTGAACTCCAGTTCCGCCAGGTCCGATGCGGCCAAAGCGTCGATGAGCGTCTTGATCTGTTCCTGCTTCATGCCCGGGGCTGTGGTGGCCGACGCGTTCCGCGAACGCGTGACGGCATGCATGAAAGGTAACGGGCCGCGGCCCCAAAGCCCAAGACGGAATGGCTGTGCCGGGATAAGGGCGGCTTATGACAGCGCGGAAAGCTCGGGCTCGGGCGTCGACGCCACGGTGGCTGCCAGATCGACCACCAGCTCGAGCAGGATGTCCTTGACGGCCTGCGCGGGCTCCGACAGCGGCAGGTGGTCGGACTGGCACAGCGCCAGCGGCGCCTCGATGACCGGGTCGACGATGGGGAACTGCCAGGCCCCGCAGCTCGCGACCACCTCGCGCGCCATCGACGCGGGCAGGATGGTGGCGCCCAGCCCGTCGGCAATGGCTGCGGTGAGCGTGAAGGCCGACTCGATCTCGGCCACCACGCGCGGCACCATGCCGGCGCGCACGAAGGCAGCGTCCACCAGCTTGCGCACCACGTTGTACGGGCGCGGCAGGAAGAGCTCGATGTCGCGCAGGTCGGCCAGCTTCACCGGCTGCGAGGGCGCCGGCATCGACGCCGGGCCGACCAGGTACAGCGGCTCCTTGAGCAGCGGCACGAACGCCAGGCCGTGGATGGCCTTGTCGCCGTACAGCACGGCCAGGTCCATGCGGCCGTTCATGATGAGCTCGCTCAGCGTGGTGCCGTAGTTCTCGTTCAGGTAGAGCAGGATGCCCGGGTGGCGCGCGCGCACGGTGCGCAGCAGCGGCAACGACAGCGCCGAGGCGGCCGTGCCGGGCGCCAGGCCCACCGACACCTGGCCCGAGAGCCCCTCGCCGGCTGCTTCCATGTCGACACGGGCCTGCTCGCACTGGCGCAGGATGATCTGCGCGTGGCGGTACAGCACCTTGCCCGCCTCGGTGGGCGTCACGCCGCGCTTGGTGCGCACGAGCAGTTGCTGGCGCACCTCGCCTTCCAGCGTGGCCAGTTGCTGGCTCAGCGCGGGCTGGGCGATGAAAAGGACTTCGGCGGCCTGCGTGAGGCTGCCGATGTCCACGATCTTCACGAAATATTTGAGGCGTCGAAGGTTCACGCCTTGTCCCCAAGCAAAAGCCAAGCCTAGCACCGCGCATGGGCAGCCGGTATCAGGGCTCGCCATAGTCATAAGCTGCGCCTATACGACCAGTGCAATCTCGTCTTGGCCTCGCGGGGTCGATGTGCGTACCGTTCGGTGCATGCCATCTCCAACCCAGGAAAGCCGCGTGACCACCTCCCGCATTGCCGCCCGCGTGCGGCGCATCAAGCCCTCGCCCAGCACCTCGGCCGCCGACCGCGCCAACGAACTGCGCAGGCAGGGAAAGTCGATCGTGAACCTGGTGGTCGGCGAGCCCGACTTCGACACGCCGCCCCACATCCGCCAGGCCGCGGCGGCCGCCATCGAGCGCGGCGCCACGCGCTACACGCTGATGGCCGGCACGGTGGAGCTGCGCGAAGCCATCGCGGCCAAGCTGGCGCGCGAGAACGGCCTGCGCTACGCGATGAACGAGATCATCGCCACCAGCGGCGCCAAGAGCGCGATCTACAACGCCTTCGCGATCACGCTGGAGCCGGGCGACGAGGTGATCATTCCCGCGCCCTACTGGGTGTCGTACCCCGACATGGTGCTGGCCTGCGAAGGCACGCCCGTCACCGTGGCCTGCCCCGAGGCCAACGGCTTCAAGCTGGCGCCCGCGCAGCTCGAGGCCGCCATCACGCCGCGCACGCGCTGGCTGCTGATCAACTCGCCGAGCAACCCGACCGGCGCGAGCTACACCGCCGCCGAATACCGCGCGCTGGCCGAGGTGCTGCAGCGCCATCCGCACGTGATGGTGATGACCGACGACATCTACGAGCACATCCGCTTCGACGGCGAGCCCACGCCGCACATCCTGGCGGTGGCGCCTGCGCTGCGCGAGCGCACGCTGGTGGTGAACGGCGTGTCCAAGACCTATGCGATGACGGGCTGGCGCATCGGCTACGCGGCCGGTCCGGTGGACCTCGTCAAGGCGCTGGACACGCTGCTGTCGCAGTCCACCGGCAACTGCTGCTCGGTGAGCCAGGCCGCCGCGGCCGCGGCGCTGAACGGCGACCAGGGCTTCGTGGAACAGAGCGTGGCGGTCTACAAGCAGCGGCGCGACCGCACGCTCGAACTCATCAACGACATTCCCGGCCTGAGCTGCGCCACGCCGGCGGGCGCCTTCTACCTCTACATCAACTGCGGCGGCCTGATCGGCACGACCACGCCCGAGGGCAAGCGCCTGGACGCGGACGGCGACGTGGTGATGTACCTGCTGGAACGCGAAGGCGTGGCCGTGGTCGCGGGCACCGCGTACGGGCTGTCGCCCTACTTCCGGCTGTCGATCGCCACGTCGATCGAGACGCTGGAAGAAGGCTGCACGCGCATCGCGCGGGCCGTGGCCGCCCTGCGCTGACGCGCCCCGGATCCAGTCGCATCCAAGAACACAAGGACAACGCCATGCCCTACAAGGCCATTCTGAAGAACCCTTCCGCCCCGCAAGCGGCGCCCGCCGTCATCGCCGCGCTGCACGACATTCCGGTGGCCGCGCTCAGCGACAACATGCACCGCAACATCGGCAGCGTCGGCCTGCAGCCGTACCACCGCCCCGGGCCCAAGACCATGGCGGGCACGGCCGTGACCGTGAAGACGCGCGGCGGCGACAACTTCACGATGATGCGGGCCTTCGAGTTCTGCCGGCCCGGCGACGTGCTGGTGATCGACGCGGGCGGCGACGTGACCAACGCGGTCATCGGCGGCATTCTGTCGTTCTACGCCGCGACCATCGGCACCGTGGGCGTGGTGCTCGACGGCGCCATCCGCGACGTGGCCGAGATCCGAGAGCGCGACTACCCGGTGTACGCGCGCGGCGTGAACCACCGCGGCCCTTACAAGGACGGCCCCGGCGAGATCAACGTGCCGGTGTCGGTGGGCGGCATGGTGGTGAACCCGGGCGACATCGTGGTGGGCGACCAGGACGGGCTGATGGCGTTTTCGCCCGTCGATGCCGAGTGGCTGATCGAGAAGGCGCGTGCGCACCTGGAGACCGAGGCACGCACCATCCAGGCAATGAAGGAAGGCCGTTGGGACCGTTCGTTCCTGGACGCGCTGGAAGCACGCTGCGCGAACTGAGCCCGCGCCTCAGGCGCCCGGGGTGCCTTCGCTCACCAGCGCCCACAGCGCCTCCGCCACCGGCGCCATGTGCGCCTGCTGGCGGTACAGGCGGATGTCCACCGGCACGCGCCAGCCGCCCGCGCCGGCATCGACCAGCGTGCCGCCGCGCAGGTCGTCCGCCACCAGGCTCATCGGCAGCCACGCCAGGCCGCGGCCTTCGAGCGCCATGGTGCGCAGCAGCGCGGCGTGGTGCGCCGTGAAGACGACGGAGCGCGACGCGGCGAAGTCCTTGCCGAATTCGCTGTCGTGCATGGCGCGCATGATCCGGCCGAGCCCCGAGGCCTCGCTGTAGGCCAGCACGGCGGGTGCCTTGCCGGTGCCCAGTGCATGCAGCGGCGCACCGTTCGCATCGGCCGCGGAGACGGGCACCAGCACGTCTTCGCTCAAGCGCTGCACGGGGTACTGCCCCTCGTCGAGCCGACCCGGCGCACCCGCGTGGCCATGGCACAGCACGAACTGCACGCGGCGCTGCAGCATCAGGTCTTCGCAGGCGAACGAGCTGTCGGAGATGGTCTGGATCGGGCCCATGTCGAGCCGGGCCTCCACGCTGCCCAGCCAGCGCGGAAAGAAGGTCAGCGACAGCACGTGCGTGGCGGCGAAGCTCAGGCTGGCCGCGTCGAGGTCGTGCGCCGCGCGGGCCTGGGTGCGGGCGTGCTGCAGGCCCGAGAGCACGTCCTCCAGCAGCGGCTGGAAGCGCTGGCCGGCGGCGGTGAGCGTGGTCGGGTGCGCGCTGCGGTCGAACAGGTCGACGCCCACCCACTCTTCCAGCGAACGGATGTGGCGGCTGAACGCGGGCTGCGCGATGGAGCGCGCCTGCGCGGCGCGCGAGAAGTTGCCCGCCTGCGCCAGGGCAAGAAAGTCTTCCAGCCATTCGAGGTCGAGGGGTCGGTTGCCGGGGCCCATGCGCAGCGCCTTTGCTTTGAATAGTTGTATGCGATTCGGGTATTGGACGGTGCCCGCACTGCCGGCCGAAGATGCGGGCAGCCTTTCGCTCCGCCCGAATTATCGCGAGCCCACCCTCACCCGCCATACACCATGAAGATCGTCAACATCCTCGAGTCCACGCGCCCCATCAAGTCGGACATCCGCAACGCCTACATCGACTTCTCGAAGATGAGCCTGAGCCTGGTGGCCATGGTCACCGACGTGATCCGCGACGGCAAGCCCGTCATCGGGTACGGCTTCAACTCCAACGGGCGCTACGGCCAGGGCGGGCTGATCCGCGAGCGCTTCTTGCCGCGCCTGCTGGAGGCCGAGCCCGCCTCGCTGCTCGACGAGACCGGCGAGAACCTCGACCCGCACAAGATCTGGGCCCGCATGATGATCAACGAGAAGCCCGGCGGCCACGGCGAGCGCTCGGTGGCGGTGGGCACCATCGACATGGCCGTGTGGGACGCCACCGCCAAGATCGCGGGCCAGCCGCTCTACCAGCTGCTGGCCGAGCGCTACGGCACCGGCACGCCGGACCCGCGCGTGTTCGTGTACGCGGCGGGCGGCTACTACTACCCCGGCAAGGGCGTGGAAGGCCTGCAGCGCGAGATGACCAGCTACCTGGAGTGCGGCTACTCGGTGGTGAAGATGAAGATCGGCGGCGCCACGCTGGCCGAAGACTGCGCGCGCATCGAGTCGGTGCTGAAGATCCTCGGGCCCGGCCAGCAACTGGCGGTGGACGCCAACGGCCGCTTCGATTTGCAGACGGCCATCGACTACGGCCGTGCGCTGTCGCAGTACCCGCTGTTCTGGTACGAGGAAGCCGGCGATCCGCTCGACTACGAACTGCAGGCCAGGCTCGGCGAGGTGTATGCCGGCCCCATGGCCACGGGCGAGAACCTGTTCTCGATGCAGGACGCGCGCAACCTGATTCGCCACGGCGGCATGCGGCCCGACCGCGACTGGCTGCAGTTCGACTGCGCGCTGAGCTACGGGCTGGTGGAGTACCTGCGCACGCTCGACATGCTGAAGGCTTATGGCTGGTCGCCCTCGCGCTGCATTCCGCACGGCGGCCACCAGATGTCGCTGGCCATCGCGGCCGGCCTGGGCCTGGGCGGCAACGAGAGCTACCCCGACCTGTTCCAGCCGTACGGCGGCTTCCCCGACGGCGTCAAGGTGGACAACGGCTACGTCACGCTGCCGCCGCTGCCGGGCATCGGCTTCGAGGGCAAGGCCGATCTCATCGCGGAGATGCGGGCCCTCGCAAGCTGAACCTGGCGGCTCTCAGGGCTGGAAGCCGGAGCGGCGCACCACCGGCTCCCACTGCTGGCGGTACGTCTTCAGCATCTGCGCGGTCTCGGCCGCCGTGCTGGCCACGGACGTGATGTAGAGCGCGTCGGCTGCCTTCTGCAGGCCCGGGTCCTTCATGACGTCGTGGATCGCACCGGCCAGCAGCTGCACCTTGGCGGGCGCCATCGTGCTGGGCGCGAAGAAGGTGTTCCAGCCGTCGGCATCGATCTTCATGCCGGCTTCGCGGAAGGTCGGGATGTTGGGCGCGAAGCTCGCGCGCTTCTTGCCCGACACGGCAAGGATGCGCACCTTGCCGGCCACGTGCTGCGCATAGAGCGAGTCGAGCGTGTCGATGGCAATGGGCAGGCTGCCGCCGATCAGGTCGGCCGACAGCGGCGCCGAGCCGCCGTAGCCCTTGATCTGCGGCTGCACGCTCAGCGCATCACCCACCATCAGCCCGAAGAAGTGAGGCAGGCTGCCGGTGGCGGGCACGCCGAACACGGCCTCTTCGGGGTGCGCCCAGAGCCGGCCCACCAGGAACATCGCGCGGTCGAGCTGCAGCTTGTTGCCCACCGCCAGCGCGAAGTCGTAGCTGCTGACCTGGGACACGGGCACAAAGTCCTTGTCGGGGTCGTAGCCCGCGTCCTTGAACACCAGCGGCGCCACCACCATCACGGCGGGGTTGCCCAGCATCAGCACGTTCTGCCCCGCGGGGGTGCGCTTCACTTCCTTGGCCGCGAGCCGCCCGCCTTCGCCGGGACGGTTTTCCACGCTCACCTTCACGCCGAGCTTGGGCGTGAGCCGCTCGGCGATCAGGCGCGCGATGCGGTCGGTGCTGCCGCCGGGCGCATAGCCGACCACGAGCGAAACGGGGCCGTCCAGCGCGGGCGTCTGCGCATGGGCGGTGTGCGCGACGGGGGCGCAAGCGGCCAGGGCGAGGCCCCACGCCATGAGTTGTCGCCTGGAAAAGAATGCGGGCATGAAGTGTCCTGCGGGCAGTTGTCGGTGGTCGGGGATGGGCACGCGCGCAGCGTCTTCACAGCGAGAATCACCCGCCACGTTGTGTTGCTGTTCGTGCAAATTTGTTACCGAGTTATACGTAAGCACAAACAGTTGATCTAATCCATCACCTGTTCGCCGAGGCGGGCGGACCACACTCTTGCCGCCCGTTAATCCATCCGTATGCAAGCCTTTCCCGACGCCGACGCCTTGCGCGCGCCCCGCTCCCTGGACGACCTGCTGCTGTACCGCCTGGCGCGTGCCATGCGCGCGGGCAGCGGCATGGCCACGCGGCTGGTCGAGGGCGGCTTCGGCATCACGCGGCGCGAATGGGGAATGATCGCCACGCTCGCGCAGGAGGGCGAGATGACTTCGTCCACGCTGGCCACCAACCTGCACCTGGACCGCGTGCGCACGTCGCGCGGACTGCGCAGCCTGGTCGAGAAGAAGCTGGTCGAACGGCGGCAGGATTCCGAAGACCGGCGCGAGGTGCACGTGCGCCTGAGCGCGTCGGGCCAGCAGCTTTTCGGCCAGCTGTTTCCGCGCATCGCGGGGCTGAACACCGGCCTGCTCGAAGGCATCGCGCCCGCGGACCTCGATGTGTTTCTGCGCTGCCTGCAGCACCTGGAACAGCGCGGCAGCGAACTGGTGGCGCAGGGCACCGTCGCGGAGAAGGCCGACCGGCGCTCGGGCGGCACGCGGCACCGGTGGCCGGAGCGCGGCTGAGGCCTGGCCTTGGCCCTGACCCGGCAGGCTCCTTCGCCTTGTCAGGCTTCGACGTTGAGCGTGCCGCCGATGGGCACGCCGTTGGCGTTGGTGCGGAACGCGCTGCTGCTGTTGCTGTTCGATCCCGTTTCGTTCTTCACGGCGTCCATCTGCTGCTCGGCGCTCTTCTGCATTGCCGCCGCCTGAATCGCCTTCAGTTGCGCCTGCAGCATGGCGAGCTGGGTGTTGAGCGACTGCAGCTGCTGCTGCACCGCCTTGCGCGCATCGCCCTCGGGCGTTTCGATCAAGGTCTTCTGCGTGGCGGTGATCTGCTTTTGCGTGGCGACGATCTGGCGCTGAATCTTCGCGACTTCGGCGGCGGTGCCGCTCCCTGTTCCTGCTGTGCTCGAAGCACCGATGGCGGTCAGCATGTGAGTTCTCTGTTGTTGTCTAGACAGAGGACTATCGGCAGGTTTGGGGGGAAATTTAGGGGGAAGTGGCGGAGAGTGTGAGATTCGAACTCACGGACGATTTCTCGTCGGCAGTTTTCAAGACTGCTGGTTTAAACCACTCACCCAACTCTCCGGAGCCGACGATTCTAAGCCGCCGGCGAAAGCGTCAATCGCCCTCGGGCAGGAAGATCGTCTGCAGATCACTCAGGAAGTCCAGCCCGCGCTCGGTAGGCCACGCGCGGAACAGGTCGCGCGCCAGCAGTCCCTTACGTTCGGCTTCTTCCAGCCCGCGCTGTATGGACGTCATCGCCAGCCCCGTGCGTTCGCTGAACTGCGGCAGCGTGAAGCCCTGCTTCAGGCGCAGCGCATTCAGCATGAATTCGAACGGCAGGTCGGCCAGCGCCACCTCGTCGCTCTGCGACACCGCGGCGCCCGCGCGCGCGTTCTCCATGTACAGGCGCGGTTCGCGATAGCGCACCTGCCGCACGATGCGGTGCACAAAGCTCAGCTTGCTGTGCGCGCCGGCGCCTATGCCCAGGTAGTCGCCGAACTGCCAGTAGTTGAGGTTGTGCTGGCACACATGGCCGTCGCGCGCATAGGCCGACACCTCGTAGCGCGACATGCCCTGCGCCCCGGTGCGCTCGGTGATGCGGTCGAGCATGGCGTAGGCGATGTCGTCCTCGGGCAGGGTCGGCGGAAACTTGGCGAACCAGGTGTTGGGCTCGATGGTCAGGTGGTAGATCGAGAGGTGCGGCGGCGCCAAGGCCAGGGCCTGGGTCAGGTCGGCGTCCAGGTCTTCCATGGTCTGGCCCGGCAGCGCGTACATCAGGTCGAGGTTGAAGGTGTCGAACGCCTGCGCGGCCTCTTCCAGCGCGGCAATGGCCTGCGCGCGGTCGTGCACGCGGCCCAGGGCCTTCAGGTGCGCGTCGTTGAAGCTCTGCACGCCGACCGACAGGCGCGTGACGCCCGCGGCGCGGTACGCGCGGAAGCGGTTGCGCTCGAAGGTGCCGGGGTTGGCCTCGAGCGTGATCTCGCAGTCGGGTGCGAGTTTCAGGCGCGCGCGCACATCGCCCAGCAGGCGGTCGATGGCCTGCGGCGAGAACAGGCTGGGCGTGCCGCCGCCGATGAAGATGGTGTGCACGGTGCGGCCCCAGATGAGCGGCAGCGCCGCGTCCAGGTCGGCGACCAGCGCGTCGATGTAGGCAGCTTCGGGAAGCCCGCCGATGTCGGCCTCGCTGGTGGCGCGCCATTCGTGCGAGTTGAAGTCGCAGTACGGGCACTTGCGCAGGCACCACGGCAGGTGGATGTACAGCGACAGCGGCGGCAGCGCGGCCAGCTGCAGCGGGCCGGGCCGCATCCAGTGCAGCACGTCGTTGGCCTGCACGGCGGTGGCTTGGCCCGGGGGCTGCGCCGGCTGGATCGGGAAGACGGTGGCCATCGGCGCCTCAGAGCCAGCGCTCGCGCATCAACGCGAGCATGGCCTGCGCGGCGCGACCGCGGTGGCTGTTGGCGTTCTTCACCTCGGGCGAGAGCTGGGCAAAGGTCTTGCCGAAGCTCGGCAGGTGCATGACGGGGTCGAAGCCGAAGCCGTTGTCGCCCACGGGCGCCAGCGCGATCTCGCCGACCACGCGGCCGACGGCAATGAGCGGCTCGGGGTCGTCGTGGCTGCGCAGCGCGACCAGCGTGCTCACGAGCGCGGCGCGGCGATTGACCACGCCGTCGAGCTGTTCAAGCAGCGCCTTCACGTTGTTGGCGTCGCCCTTGTCGTAGCCGAACTGCGTCGCGTAGTAGGCGGTGTCGACGCCCGGCAAGCCGCCGAAGGCATCGACGCACAGGCCCGCGTCGTCGGCCATGGCCGGCAGGCCGGTCGCGGCGCTGGCATGGCGCGCCTTGGTCAGCGCGTTCTCCACGAAGGTGCGAAAGGGTTCTTCAGCCTCGCCCACGCCCAGCGCCGACTGCGGCACCAGGGTGACGGACAGCTCGGCAAACAGCTGCTGGAGTTCGGCGAGCTTGCCCGCGTTGTTGGAAGCCAGAACCAGTTTCATAAGTCAAAAGTGGCTGTAACGCACGTCAGACGTGCGTCAGTAGCTCTTAATTCGATAGCAACGCCTGCTGCTGCAGGACGACCAGTTCGCCGATGCCCTTTTCGGCCAGGCCGAGCAGGAGGTTCATTTCGTCGCGCGTGAAGGCCGCGCCTTCGGCCGTGCCCTGCACTTCGACGAAGTGGCCGGCACCGGTCATGACGACGTTCATGTCGGTGTCGCAGGTCGAGTCTTCGGTGTATTCGAGGTCGAGCAGCGGCGTGCCGTCGACGATGCCCACCGAGATGGCGGCCACGTGGCCCTTGATGGGCGAGGCCTTCAGGCTGCCGGCGGCCAGCAGCTTGTTGACGGCGTCCTGCGCGGCCACGAAGGCGCCGGTGATGGCCGCGGTGCGCGTGCCGCCGTCGGCCTGCAGCACGTCGCAGTCGAGGTGGATGGTGCGTTCACCGAGGGCGGCCAGGTCGAACACGGCGCGCATCGAGCGGCCGATGAGGCGCTGGATTTCCTGCGTGCGGCCGGTCTGCTTGCCCTTGGCGGCTTCGCGGGCGCTGCGGGTGTGCGTGGCGCGCGGCAGCATGCCGTATTCGGCGGTGACCCAGCCTTCGCCGCTGCCCTTCTTGTGCGGCGGCACCTTCTCTTCGACCGAGGCGGTGCACAGCACGCGGGTCTGGCCGAACTCGATGAGCACCGAGCCTTCGGCATGGACGGTGAAGCCGCGGGTGATGCGCACCGGGCGCAGCTGGTCGGCGGCACGGCCGCCGCTTCGTGTGAAAGCAGTCATTGTTTGAAACCGGAAAGGAAAAAAGAAAAGGCCGCGCGCGTGCGCGTATTCAGGTCTTGCGTGCGGCGGAGCGTCGGATGGCTTCGTTGATCTCGGCGATGGAGCGCTCGATGGCGTCTTCGTCGAGGTCGTCGATCTCGCTGTCGGAGGGCATGCCGGCCTGGATGGTCGAGGCGAACACGCCGTCTTCGATGGTTTCGGTGGACACGCCGCTGCGGTCGTCGCCGGCGACGGTGTCGGGCATTTCCCATTCGAGCGCGATGAGCGTGACGTTGTCGCTGTGCGCGCCGCCCTTGCGCAGCGCCATTTCGGCGAGGTCGGGGGCGGCGTCGGACACGGGCTTGCCCGAGGACAGCGTGTGCACGATGAGCGCATCGTCCAGCACCCCCCAGACGCCGTCGGAGCACAGCATGATGCGGTCTCCGCGCTGCAGGGGCAGCGGGGCCGAGATGTCGAACAGCGGCGTGGTCGGCGAGCCCAGGCAGGTCAGCAGCAGGTTGCGGTTGACGGGCGCGTCGGAGCCGTGCGGCTTGGGGCGCTCGGCGTGCGAATGGTCGCGCGTGCGCACCAGCAGGCGGCCGTCGCGCACGACGTACAGGCGCGAGTCGCCGCAGTGCATCCAGGTGGCGGTGGAGTTCTGCAGCACGGCAGCCACCACGGTGGTGCGCGGCGTATCGAGCATGGCCTTGTGGCTGGCGTACCGCATGATCTGCTGGTGCGCGGCCATGGCCGATTCGGCGAGAAACGCCTTCACGTCCTTCACGGTCGGGCGCGCCTCGCGCTGGTAGAGCGCGGCTATGGTCTGCAGCGCGAGCTGCGCCGCAACTTCGCCTTCCGGATGGCCACCCATGCCGTCGGCCAGCACGAACAGGCCCGACTCCCGCGTGTAGCAATAGCCCATGCGGTCTTCGTTCTTGACACGGCCGCCCTTGCGGCTGACCTGGAAGACGGAAAATTTCATGATGTCATGCGGGGCGCGTGGTGGGCGCTACAGCCTTGGGCAGGCTCTTCTTGTCGAAGGAGCGGATGTTGTCGATCGACAGGCGCACTTTCTCGCCCACCGTGAGCTTGGTGTAGCGGCGCTCGCCTTCGCGGCTGAGCTCCTTCTGCAGCGCAAAGACGGACTGCGGGCGCGACAGCGGGTCCAGTGACATGCACCACTCGACCACTTCGATCAGGTTGTCGGAGTACACGCCGCGCAGGCGCGACAGCGACAGGCTGAGGCGGTCTTTCTCGATGCGCCGCGGCGCGTCGTTGGGCGGGTAGCCCTGCATGCAGGCGTAGATGCAGGCGCCGATGGCGTAGATGTCGGTCCACGGGCCCATCGAGGAATCGCGGCGGTACATCTCGGGGGCCGCGAAGCCGGGCGTGTACATCGGGCGGATGAAGATGCCTTCCTTGCTGAGCACTTCGCGCGCGGCGCCGAAGTCGATCAGCACGGCGCGGTCGTCGTCGGTGACGAAGATGTTGGCTGGCTTGATGTCCAGGTGCAGCATCTTGTACTGGTGGACGATGCGCAGGCCGCGCAGGATCTCGTCGAACAGCGAGCGGATGGTCGACTCGCGGAACACCTTCTGCTTTTTCAGGTCGCGCGCGGTGACCACGAAATCCTGAAGGGTCGCGCCCTCCAGGTAGTTCATGACCATGTAGACGGTTTCGTTCTCGCGAAAGAAGTTGAGCACGCTGACCACCGAGGCATGCGATATCTGGGCGAGCGAGCGGCCTTCCTCGAAAAAGCTCTTCAGGCCGAGCCGGTAGAGCGAGAGCTTCTCGGGGGGCACCTGCGGGTTCAATTCACCGGGCCCGCGGGTGGCCAGCGACGAAGGCAGGTATTCCTTGATGGCCACCTGCTGGCCGCTCGAGTCGATGGCAAGGTAGACAACGCCGAAACCGCCCGCTGAAAGCCGGCGAATCACGCGATATCCGCCAATGACCGTATCGGGCAGCAGGGGGGTAGGCTTGACCTTTGACATAATCCGGGAGTTTCGCCCGAAGGCGATGGTGCGGCAAGCGAACGCCGTGCCGACGCCTCGGTGCATGCAAGCAAAACCACAGTGAGGCGCAATGCCAGTTTACAGCATGACCGGCTACGCCAGCGGCCAAAACGGGTCCGCAGGCAGCCACTCCGAAGCCGAAGCACGGCCTCCCGCCGCGGGTCGGCTTGGGGTAGAAATCCGCTCGGTCAACAGCCGCTTTCTCGATCTCACCTTCAAGTTGCCGGAGGAACTGCGACAGCATGAAACCGCGCTGCGCGAGTTGCTCACGGGCAAGCTCAAGCGAGGCAAGGTCGAGGTGCGCGCCGCCATCGAGAACACGGCCCAGGCCGGCGTCGTCGAGCCTTCCGTCAAGCTGCTCCAGCGGCTCAACGGGGTGCAGGACACCGTCAAGGCCTGGTTGCCCGGTGCCCGCGAGCTGAGCGTGGCCGACGTGCTGCGCCTGGCCGGCGGCGACAGCGCCGCCCGCGGGGACTGGGGCACCGACCTGCTCGAGGTGGCCGGCAAGGCGCTCGACGGCCTGATGTCGGCCCGCCAGCGTGAAGGCGCGCGGCTGGCCAAGATGCTCGACGCCCACCTGGGCCAGTTGCGCACCCTGGTGCTGCTGGCCGGCCCGCTGGTGCCGCAACTGGTCGAACAGCAGCGCACCCGCTTCCTGGAGCGCTGGCAGGAGGCCATGGGCCTGACGGCCGGCACCGGAGGCACCCTGCCCGAGGCCGCCCAGGACCGCGCGCTGACCGAGGCCACCGCCTTTGCGATCCGCATCGACGTGGCCGAGGAGCTCACCCGGCTGAACTCGCACCTCGACGAGATCGAGCGCCTGCTCAAGAAGGGCGGCGAGGTCGGCAAGCGCCTGGACTTCCTGATCCAGGAGCTGCACCGCGAGGCCAACACCTTGGGCTCCAAGTCGGCCGCGCTGGAACTCACGCGCATCGGCGTGGACATGAAGGTCCTGATCGAGCAGATGCGCGAACAGGTGCAGAACATCGAATGACGAGCGAAAGAATGGACTACCCCGGCAATATCTTCGTCGTCGCGGCGCCCAGCGGGGCCGGCAAGTCGAGCCTGGTCAAGGCGCTCATGGAGCTCGATTCGGCCGTCCAGCCCTCGGTTTCCCACACCACCCGGTCGCCACGCGGCCAGGAAAAACACGGCCGCGAGTACTTCTTTGCCTCGCCGTCGGAGTTCGACGCAATGATCGTGGCCGACGGTTTCGTGGAATGGGCCCATGTGCACGGGCACAAGTACGGCACGTCGAAGAAGGCCATCGAGGAGCGGATCGCCCAGGGGGCGGACGTCATCCTCGAGATCGACTTCCAGGGTGCACTGCAGATCCGCAAGACCTTTTCCAACGCGGTGATGATCTTCATCCTGCCGCCGAGCTGGGAAGAACTGCGATCGCGGCTCGAGCGGCGCGGCGAAGACAGTGCCTCGGTGATCGAACTGCGCCTGAAAAACGCTGCTGAAGAGATGGCGCGGGCCGGGGAATTCGACTTCGTTATAATCAACGAGTTATTTGAGCGCGCGCTTTTCGATCTCAAGGCGATCGTCCACGCTCAGCGGCTTCGGTACTCCGCACAGCGCCGTGCGCGTGCCGACACATTTGCCGCACTGAACATCCCCTGATATCCGAGCCCTCGCTCACTGACAGAAAGATTCTCATCATGGCCCGCATCACCGTCGAAGATTGTCTCGTCCACATCCCGAACCGCTTCCAGCTCGTTCTGGCCGCGACGTACCGTGCGCGCATGCTGAGCCAGGGTCACGCACCCAAGATCGAGAGCAAGAACAAGCCCGCCGTGACCGCCCTGCGCGAAATCGCCGAAGGCAAGATCGGCCTCGAAATGCTCAAGAAGGTGCCGGGCTGATCTGACGCAGCCCTGCAACGAAAAGGCACCGCAAAGCGGTGCTTTTTTTATGCCCGGACGCGTCCATACAGCGGTCACGCTAAAGTGATAGACATGAGCGCGGTTGCCAAACATCAGTCCCAAGCCCCCAAGGGCCCGCCGAAGCCGAGCCCGGCGGCGCTGAATGCGGCGGCCGCAAGCTTTGCCGCATTGACGGCACGCCTCGACTACCTGAGCCCCGAAGACACCGACCTGGTGCGGCGCGCGTACCGCTTCGCCGACGAGGCCCACCTCGGCCAGCTGCGCAACAGCGGCGAGCCGTACATCACCCACCCGATCGCCGTGGCGGCGCAATGCGCCGAATGGAAGCTCGACGCGCAGGCGCTGATGGCGGCCCTGCTCCACGACGCCATCGAAGATTGCGGCGTCACCAAGCCTGAGCTCATCGAACGCTTCGGCGCCCCGGTGGCCGAACTGGTCGACGGGCTTACCAAGCTCGACAAGCTGCAGTTCAACACCCGCGAGGAAAACCAGGCCGAATCTTTCCGCAAGATGCTGCTGGCCATGGCGCGCGATGTGCGCGTCATCTTGGTCAAGCTGGCCGACCGCACGCACAACATGCGCACGCTGGCCGACGCGCCGCGGGAAAAGTGGGCGCGCATCTCGCGCGAAACACTCGAGATCTATGCGCCCATCGCCCATCGCCTCGGGCTGAACCAGACCTACCGCGAACTGCAGGAGCTGTCGTTCCGGCACATGAAGCCCTGGCGCTACGCCACGCTGTCCAAGGCCGTGGCCAAGGCACGCGGTCGCCGCCGCGACCTGATCCAGAAGGTGCAGCGCGAGGTCGAGACCGCCTTTGCCGGCGCCGGCATGACGCTGCGGATCGCGGGCCGCGAAAAGACGCTGTATTCCATCTACCGCAAGATGGAAGAGAAACACCTGAGCTTCGCCCAGGTGACCGACATCTACGGCTTTCGCCTGATCGTGCCGAACGTGATCGCCTGCTACACCGGTCTGGGCATCCTGCACCAGATGTACAAGCCGCTGCCGGGCAAGTTCAAGGACCATATCGCGATCGCCAAGCTCAACGGCTACCAGTCGCTGCACACCACGCTGGTGGGCCCGGCCGGCGTGAGCGTCGAGTTCCAGTTGCGAACCGAGGCGATGCACGTGGTGGCCGAATCCGGCGTGGCGGCGCACTGGCTGTACAAGGCGGCAGAACCGAATGCGGCCAGCAACGACCGGCTGGGCACCAAGTGGCTGCAGTCGCTGCTGGACATCCAGGACGAAACGCGCGACGCCGCGGAGTTCTGGGACCACGTCAAGGTCGACCTCTTTCCAGATGCGGTCTACGTGTTCACGCCGAAGAGCCAGATCATGGCGCTGCCTCGCGGTGCCACGGTGGTCGACTTCGCGTACGCCATTCACAGCAACATCGGCGACCACACGTCGGCCGCGCGCATCAACGGCGACCAGGTGCCGCTGCGCACCGAGCTCAAGAACGGCGACGTGGTCGAGGTGATCACGGCACCCGTGTCGACGCCCAACCCGGCATGGCTCGGGTTCGTGCGAACCGGGCGGGCGCGCTCCAAGATCCGTCACTACCTGAAGACCTTGGCGCACACCGAGTCCGAAGGCCTGGGTGAAAAGCTGCTGGCCCAGGCGCTGCGCGCCGAAGGGTTGAGCAAGCTGCCGGAGAACGACGACGAACACCAGCCATTGTGGGAAAAGCTGCTGCGCTTCACCGGCAACCGCACCCGCTCCGAACTGCTGACCGACATCGGCCTGGGCAAACGCATCGCGAGCATCGTGGCGAAGCGGCTGGTCTCCATGCTCTCCGAGTTGGGCGAACGGCCTGACGCCGTCCTGCTGAGCCGAGAGCGCTTCATCTCGCACGAGACCGTGTCCCAGGGCGCGGTCACGCTCGACGGCAGCGAGAACTCGTCGGTGCGTTTTGCGCTGTGCTGCCGCCCGATTCCGGGCGACCAGATCGTTGGCTATCTCGGGCATGGCGAAGGCCTGGTGGTGCACACCGACGACTGCGGCGTCGGCCAGCGTCTGCGCCACAAGGACAGCGAACGCTTCTTCGCGGTCGAGTGGGCGGACGAGCCCACGCGTCCCTTCGAAACCGGCGTGGTCATCACCGTGCGCAACGACAAGGGCGTGCTGGCTCGCGTCGCGGCCACGCTGGCCGATGCGGAGGCCGACATCACGCACGTGGAAATGGCCGACGAAACACCGCAGGATTCGACCGACCTGCGCTTCGTGATTGCCGTGCGCGACCGCACGCACCTGGACGCCGTGCTGCGCGCTGCGCGCCGGACCGCGTCGGTGCTGACGGCGTCCCGCACGGTTCCCGCGCCCTGAGGCCTGCGTTCTCTAGGCTGCGGCCGGGCGCGGCGCGGGGTAACTCACCGAAAGAATTTCGATCTCGTGCGCGCCGCCCGGCGTGACGAGCTTGACCACATCGCCCTCGCGCGCCTTGAGCAGCGCCCGCGCGATCGGGGAAATCCAGCTGACCTGGGCGTTCGCGCTCTCCGCCTCGTCGATCCCGAGGATGGTGACGCTGCGTTCATCGCCCGTCTCATCGACATAGCGGACCGTGGCGCCGAAGAAGACCTGATCGCGGCCATGGTGCACCGACGGGTCGGTGATCTCGGCGATCTCGAGGCGCTTGGTGAGAAAGCGGATGCGGCGGTCGATTTCGCGCAGGCGCTTCTTCCCGTAGAGATAGTCGCCGTTCTCGGAGCGGTCGCCGTTCTTGGCGGCCCAGTGCACCGTCTCGACGATCTTCGGGCGCTCCTCGTCCATCAGGTGCAGCAACTCGTCGCGCAGTCGCGCGTAGCCGTCGGGGGTGATGTAGTTCCTGCTGCCCGCGGGCAGCGGCGGCAAAGCGCCATCGGCGCCGTCATCGTCTCCGTCGGAATCCGTTTCCTTGGTGAATGCGTTGCTCAACGCAAAATCCTCCAAAAAGAAAAAAGCCCGGAAGATTCGTCTTCCGGGCTTTTCATGTAGTGGTGCGGCTGGCAGGAATTGAACCCACGACCCCTTGGTTCGTAGCCAAGTACTCTATCCAACTGAGCTACAGCCGC
>NZ_CEEDFC010000024.1:47323-138320 GCF_979254005.1 Variovorax sp. AC103
TGGTGCGGCTGGCAGGAATTGAACCCACGACCCCTTGGTTCGTAGCCAAGTACTCTATCCAACTGAGCTACAGCCGCTGAGCCTTCGATTATATCCCGTTTTGCAGAGCATTCCCGCAACGAAGCGGAAACGTCGCAAAACCCGGTGCAAAAAGATGCGGTGGTAGGCCGTGATGGGCTTGAACCATCGACCAACGGATTATGAGTCCATCGGCGATCTTCGCAGGATCAAGCACTTACGTGCGCAGTTGTTCCGCAATCGTCTGGTTTTCGTCCCGTCGCATGCAAGCGCTGGCGCGGGGTCCCAGATTTTTGCGGAACAGTTCGTCAATGTCGATCAGCGCACGGCTCGAAGCGATCTGATGCTGGGCAGTTGCATTTTTGGGTCAGACACCATGAACTCCGTACCAGGCACTCGCACAAACCCCGCGCGAGCAAAGTAGGTCCGAAGCCTCTGGAACGCTACAGCCCTGTTGTTGCTGAAGGTGCCCAGCTTCAGCTTGGTGAAGGTGCGCTTGTCCTCAGCGTCGTTGAGGTCCCAGCCTGCAAGTTGCATGGGAAAGGGATTCATGGCGACGATTCCGCAGCCAGTGCCGAAATGGAACTGCATCCAACGAAGAGCTTCGAGCCCGTAACCATTTCCGCGGTACTTGGGGAGGATCTTCAGGTGGTCGATGACAAGCATGTTTGGGGACCAACGCTCACCGCCCTTCAGCGCCTTGGTGACCTCGGGCGCGAACTCCATATCGTCCCCGTCCCCATAGATGCCGAAGAAGTCGGCGGTCCGGCCGTCGCAATCGAGGAGATCGAACATGCTGTCCCCCTCATTCATCGCTGCCTCTGCGTCAACGATGATGACGGAGAACTGCCCTATGGTCGTTTGCCGAGCCTCGTCTTCGTCATCGCAGAGTTGCACCTTCCCATCGATGCATCGGTGGTAGCGGTTCGGCTCTTGATCATCGACAAGGGTTCTGTGGCTGTATTCGAGTACGAGCATATGTTCTCCGAGTTTCTTCCCTGCAACGTTGACGACGGCCAGACGACTATCGCTTCGATCATCCCTCGCTACATGCGAGGTGTGGCAGGATCCTCGCCACGAGTCCCTGTGCAGGGAGCAAAAAGATCACCTCAATCGGTGACAATTTGTTGCATCGAGGCGACGCAAGCCCCTGTCTTACGTATTACTACGGTGTAAACCGGGCGCCGCGCGCGCGCGTTTGTATATACACTCGTCGCTCATGCTTGAAAACCTGATCATCGCTCCCGAGATTCGAGAGAAGCTTCTCCGGCCCGATCACAACGTGAAAGAGGACGAGGTCAGGGAGTGTTTCCTCAACCACGATGGCTTCTACCTTGAAGACGAGGAAGAGGAACACCTGACGGATCCGCGGTCCGAATGGTTTGTAGGGGAGACGGACCGTGGCCGATTGCTGAAGATCATTTTTGTCTTCCGCGATGGCAATCTATTTTTGAAGTCGGCTTACGAAGCGAACGAAAAGGCGCAACGTATATACAGTGACTTCAAGCTCAAGCAACTAGGAGAATGAGATGACGAAAGCCAAGAAGCCGGGAACCGCCGAGGCGTGGGAAAAGGGCGAACTTGGAGAGAATGCCAGCTCCGCAAAGGTGGCATCCGCTGAGACGACCCAGGCGATTAATGACGCCCTTGGATTACAGATGATCTCAATCCGACTGCCAAAGTCTGTGATTGAGGATTTTAAGGTGATCGCCAGCATCGAGGGGGTTGGTTATCAACCACTGATGCGGATCGCGCTGACTCGCTTTGCTGAATGCGAAGCGAAACGGGTGATGCGCGAGTACGCTGCACAGCTCGAAGCAGAAAAGAAGTCTGCAGCTGCAAAGGCCACAGCCAAGGCTACGGCGAAAGATCGGTCTGAACATCCGGACCATGAGCGGCGGGCGGCTTAGTCGATTCGCGCCCATCCGCACAAAGCCGCCCTCGAGGCGGCTTTTTACATGCACGCCGATGTAATCGGCGCCCGTCTACTGGCAAATAAAGTAGGTGCGCGATGCCAACCAGTGCGGAGAAGATGGCGGCGGTTCAACCAACACAGGAACGCCAAATGTCCGTCTTTTTGGGGGAAGCCTTCGAGCGTGGCGGTAACTTCGTTGTCATCACGACATCTCGACGCCGCGGCGGCTGGTGGTCGTGGGTGGAGTTCGAGCAGGACACCGAGTACGGTGAGCGGTCCGTGCATGTCCCGGTCTACCGGCACAGGGTTCCTGGCACGTTCAGGACCAAACATGCATCACTTGAGGCCGGCTCGGACTACGCTTATCAGACGCTGTCCGAAGCAACGGTCGTGATCCATTAGGCGTCGCAGCGGGAATGAAAGGCATCAGGTTCCGCAGTGCTATCGTGGTCGTCCAACTTCAAGGACGGGAAAATGGAAGACGAGACTACTTTGACAGTCGGCGACCTGAAGCGTCATCTAGCGGGCCTGCCCGATGACACCAAGGTGACGTTTGGCGGAGGCCTCACGTTCTACCGTTTTCGGAATTGGGGAGACACGATCTTCCTTGAGTTCAATGAGCCTGAGGGCGCTCTATCTAACTCCTTCAAAAAACGGAACCCCAACGTCAAGGTCACCTTCATCAACACGGCAGCGACCGACTGGGATGAACAAGGCGTCGTAGGATCGCTCGACGTCAATGTCCGATAAACATGACCGTCGAGATCTTCGAGCTCCAAGGCTGCACTTCAACCAATGCCGCCGCTGTTGAAAGCGCCATCGCTGCGGTTGTTGGCGTTCAGAAAGCGACCGTTGCTCAGACTGCTGTAAAGCGTGTTTGGATCATCTTGGCGGAGTCCAACCTGCCTCGTCCAACCCTGCAGTCAGCGATCCGAAGCGCCCTGCCTTCCGGAGTGTCCGTCTAAAACCCCGTTGGGCGGCGCCCTTGACCTTCTCCACGTTGCATGAAACTAGCACCCTCACCATTTGGACAGTGATTCAGGCCCTGCGAACTACAGCGCATGGCATGACCTTCGGCGCGAAGCTACCCTGATTGCCGGCAGCGCAGTAGCATGCGCCCATGTGGAAGCCCGACAAGCCCATCGTGAGCGGCAGCAGCACGCTGTCGGATCAGGAAGCCTGGTGGCATGAATTTGTCGCCGAGTTCCACGAGCTGTGCGGCGGTGAGGTCGACCACGAATGGCTCGTTGGCCTGGCGGCCACGCTTTACCCCCTCAACGCCGACCGCGCGCCGAGAGAGGCGGCCGAGGTGGCGTTCATGACGCTTGGCTACGAACTACCCGGGTACGAACTCGAAGAGCCGTTCATGCCTCCACCGCCGCGGCGGCGCCGGCCGGGCCTGCACTGAACAGCTCAAGCGGCGGCACCTTCAGCATTTCTTTCGCTTCCTCGACTGTGCACGTGAGCCAGCGGTCGAAGTCATGCGCCTCTAGCGGGATCACCGTGCGCTTGTCCTGCTTGTCGGCCGGCAGCGGTAGCTTCGTCACCTTGTCGACCTCGGGCTTGTGCATTCGGCCCATCAGCGGGTGGCCGTCAGCGTTCATGGTGAGCATGGTGTAGTTGTCCCAGACCTCGCCCGTCTTCAGGTCAGTCCATGTGTTCCACAACCCGGCCAGGCCCCAGGGCGCTCCGTCCGCGCGCTTGAAGCGCCACCAAACGTTCTTGCCAGTCTCCCAGTTCGGCTCGTCGTAGCTGGCCGCCGGGATGATGCAGCGCCGACCTTTCTTCCAGGAATCGCCGAACGTTGGAGACCTCGCCATGCCTTCTGTGCGCGCGTTCACGGTGGAAAGACGCGGCCCTTCCTTCCCCTTTTCGTCGTCTTCTTTCGTGGGCTTGCCGCGCGGGATGTTGGTGGTCGACCAAGGCGGGATCATTCCCCACTGCCCCGCCACCAGCTCGCGCTCGTAATCCGTCACATCGAACGCTCGACGGATGAACCTCGCCTGCGACAGCGGGAACACGGTCAGCAGGTTCTCCCAGTCCTGGCGCTGGTTGCTCTTTCGATCGATCGACCAGAAGGCTTCGATCTCACGGTCTTGCGGGGAGATGTAGCGGGTGCACATGCATTCATCCTCTCAGGCCATCACGCCAGTTGACCATCCGCCGCAACTCGGCAAAGCCAGCCTCAAGCGCCTCCATGTATGTACCGAACGGCTCCTGGCACGCCCTCAGTTCATCGTACAGCCGCGCGTCGCCATCGGCCTCGATCAGCACCCAGTAGAAGTGCCCAGGGTCCTGTTCATCCACCGTGAGAGCGATCTGGCGAAGGTGGGTCATAGGCACATTCTGAGCGCCTGCGGCGCGCCGCCGGACTCCACAGTTACCCGACCTCGTTGATGGGCTTGAGCCAGTCAACGGCCGCCTCGTCGGGCGGCATCGCTCGCAGCCGCGCGTCGCGCCAAAGATCGCGCGCGACATCCTCCAGGTCGAGGGGGTCGACGGTGTGCCACTGCTGCTGCAACCGGTGTGCGCAGGCGGCAATCCAGAGGTTCGCCGGCATGTTTTCCATGCTTGCAGTCTACCTCAAAGACTGTATATTTATCCAGTATTACGAATGGAGCAGCCAACCTCAAGGCGAGGCCGCTACCCCGCCGTTCTGGTGCCTGCAGGACGTCTGCACGCTTTTGAAACCTCTCGGAGAACGCCATGAGCAAAGTGAAGAACGCTCGCGAAAAGTGGGCTGACCAGTACGTCAGCGCGATGCTGGAGCTGGAGCCTCGGTGCACACCCGACGATGTCGACGAGGAAGCCTGGGAACTGGCCGCTACCCATGGCTTGGAAGATCCAGCCACCGTCGCACGTCAAAAAGTGTTCCACGACGGGAAACCACACACGGAATACACCCTCGGCGTCAACACGCCAGCGTGGATGAAACCAGGAGCCGAAGTGCCCGCCGGATGGAGGTATGAAAGTGGCGCCTGGCGCAACGATTGAAGACGAGCTCGAGGAAATGGCGCGAAGAGTGGGCGAGCTCGGCCCTGACGAGCCGATGCGCCCTACCCTTCGCGACTTTGCCGACCACGTCGCCGGTCGCTGTGCACGTATCGGCGACCTCTACGGCGACTGGGACCGCAACGCAGGCGACCACATCCGGGCCGTGATGCATGGCTTTCCCGGCTTGATGCCCGACGCGCCTGCGGACGGCGGGAAAAGTGAGACTTGAATGTTTTTGGCAGAAGTCACCCTGCTGATGCGCGACGGTCTGCGCCTAAAGAGGGGCGAGCGCGGTCCGCCCTTGCGCGTCACCGTCATGATCCGCGACTCCGATCGCGACAAGAACAGTTCCAGCCGCAACCTGGTCGAGGTGATGCTCTTCGAGCACTGGGGCATCGCACAGGCTCGCTCTGCAGGTCGGATCTCAGACCCAGTGCTCCTGCCGTACAAGGGGCCCGGCTTTCTGCTGGCGGGGACCGAAGTTTGTTCAGAGTCCATCGACGGGGAAAGAAGGGTGCTGGAGCACCGTCAGGTCTGGCACGTCGTGCCGGCGGGGCGCTTAGGGGATGACTAGGCTCCCGCGCGAATGACAATTGCACTCATGAGCCAACCTGACTTTTTCAACGACGAGATCACCTTCCTCCGCGCGCCGTCGTGGCTTGGGCCGGATGTACACGAAGAACGCGAACTGCCGCAGCCCCCGAGCAACTACAAGGTCACACCTGGTGAGCGCTGGACGGTGACCTCATTGAAGACCAATGAGGTGGTCTACGACGGCATCGGTCCGGTCGAGATTCGCCGCGGAAGAGCCTTGGTGACAAGATAGATCGGCGCGCAATTCAAGGAGTCAGCATGAAGTTGATGACCGTTGAGATGACAAGCGAGGATGGGACGGATTTCGCGATCTGGTCGACCAGCGGCGAGATACCACCAGCGGAGGCCTTCGACCGACTAATTCGCGTATTGGCGGAAAGCAGGAAGACGATGGAGCCGACGTTTTCGCAGACGCTGCCAGTGCTCATCAAGGACCCGCCACAGGTTGATGGGGCCGCTTGGCAATGGTCGATTCAGCCTGATGGCGGCTTGGTCCTGAACATCCGCCATCCCGGGCTTGGCTGGCTCGGTTTCCGAATGCCTGATGTTGATCTCTTTCACGAGAACCTGACGAACGTGATTGACCAACGGAACGCACTACGCGACGAGGTTTCAAACCCGCGCGGATAAAAAAAATGTGTCACTGCCCGCTGCCGCACCAAGGGTAGTCACTGCCGCCGTCGTCGCACGCCCTCTCGGTAAAGGAGGCCGCCTATCTCCGCCAAAGCGACCCAGTCGTCCTCGGTGAGGTGCTTACGCGCTAAGTTCATCCAGGCTGCTAGGTTGGCAATGGCGTCGTCCAGGCCCTCACTGCTGCCCTGGATCTCAAGCAACTCTGCTCGCTGCTGGAAGAGTTGGATGGTCGGATGAATCATCCGGAGACTGTGCGCTCAGCAGACGGCGGAAGCAAGCCGCTAACGTGGGGCGGCATGTAGGAGAGCCTCTGTCACCCGAAATAGCTTTATGCGGATGGTCGGTAGTTCGCCGTCGAAGAAATTCGGCTTTTAAGGCTGGCGCGGTGCCGGCTGCTTCTGGAGACCACCATGGCAGATGACCCCAAGAAGACCGGCTTGGACCGAAAGCTGATCGCCCTGAACGAGCCACATGAAGTGCTCTCCTGGACGAAGTCACTCGGCTGCACCGAAGCCCAGCTCCAAGACGCCGTCAAGGCCGTGGGCAACTCGGCCGAGGCAGTCCGCGTCTACCTGAAGAAGAAATGATGTCGCACATCCGTCGGATCTCGGTCCACGTCGACGAACCCGACCCGGGGCACTTTTACTGGGTGCTCATGGAGGAAGGCGATGACGCCTCCCAATGGCGCGAGCTCGAGTCCTCAGACGAGGGCTACAACATGTGGCTCGATGCGCTGCAGGCGGGGACAAAGGCATTGCTCGGGTACGCGCCCGATGAACGCATTGGCCCTCGTGAGATCGGCGGCGACGACGAGGACGCGGCACCCGTGGGTATCCCCATCAGGTGAGCATGCAATAGCCCTCTACGCCCTCCTGTGCGCCTGGCGAAAACTCGCTTGGTACGTGCGCCGTGGGCCTCTCGCGTGAAAGAGCATCATGACAAACTGGCCCCCGCGGGCGCGAACCCAGACCATCACAGCGACGACCCCAACCGAGGCAAATGCGTGGGCGAAGCATCTTGGATGCAGCACCGCCGAATTGCGCATTGCGCTTCGAGCGGTCGGGAACTCCGTAGAGAGCGTTCGAGCCTATCTGGCCGCACTGAACGGGCTTGAGCCACCGTTGGCGACCCCTGCCCGCTCGGCCGTCAAGTGCAGCGCCGAAGAGAAGGCGAGACCCTCCGCGCAACTTCCCGTTTGGCCAGCCACGCGGCCCTCAGACCCCTGAGCGGCCTGTGCCCCCTACTTCGCCAAGGTCCTTACTTAGCCTATTCAGCGCCGCCCTGCCCATGGGAGTTATACGCAGAATTACCCCGCCGCGGCCGGTGGAATCACGTGGCTCAGGGAG
Organism: Variovorax sp. AC103; assembly: GCF_979254005.1. Lineage (NCBI taxonomy): Bacteria > Pseudomonadati > Pseudomonadota > Betaproteobacteria > Burkholderiales > Comamonadaceae > Variovorax > Variovorax sp. AC103. Next base: position 54,824 of record NZ_CEEDFC010000024.1, read on the forward strand.
ATTCACCTCCAACAACCCCGCCGCCGCCAAGACTGCCGCGCATTGAATGTCGGCCTGCTGGTGGACAGCCAGCGGAAACGACGCGTCTTCGATGCGTCGCAGAAAATCCATCGGCATTGGCACTCCTCCGTATGTTGTTGAGGCACGAGAAATAGGGGCTGAGCGGCGTCTCATCAAGAGCCAGCTGTGTCCGCGAGGGATAGGTCAAGCAGCGGACTGTATAGCTTGGCCGAGCGAGGGCTAGAGAGCCGAAATTAGCCCTTCAGTGGGAAACGCTGCGCGTGCAGATCGACCACCTTCCTGCGCCACAAGATCACTCGCGCCTCAAAATCATCAACTCGAGCTTGAAGCTGTACGCCGTGGACGTCGTATTCGACAGGCCCAGCCGGTCTTTCGATATGCGGATAGGGTGGAACCTCGATACCTGACGCGCGCAGCTCCTCGATCAGGCTGATAACTTGTTTCATCGTTCGAGGATACGCTGCCCTGGCGTTGGCCGTTGAGGGGCCTTACGGGGGCCGACTAGATGCATCTTCGTACACGCTGGTCGTCATCAGGCCACCCCACAAGTCAGGCACCGCGTCGCACCACGATGCCCACCGATGTGCATGTGTGGCCAGCCAGTAGCAGCTTGAGGTGCACGTCGCCCGAGTAGGGCGGTACATCGACATGGAAGTCGAGGGCGTGCGCGAACGGCCCGATCCTGAATTCCTCCACCTCGTGCCCACGGTCGCGCAGCCGTTGCATCAGCGCTTCCATGTCGCGGCGCCGATAGATCACGGTCTCGCCGCTCTCAATGGTCCTATCGTTTGAGGAGGCATTGAACTCGGTGGTGTGTACGGCTACGCCGCCAGGCTTCAAGGTCGTCTCCACCGCATTGACCACGAACTGTAGTCCGGCTTCCAGGGAGCCCAGATGCTCGAAGCAGCAGGATGACCAATTGAAGTCGTAGCCCGTGAACTCCGGCCCGATGGCGTTCATGTCGCAGTAGGCGTGCGTCACATGCTGCGCCAGCTTTTCGTCGGGCACGATTGCCGGGTAGCTCAGCCCCTCAAGCGCCGCGCTGTGTTGATTGGTCGATGTCCATGAGGAAGTGGTTGCCAGATCCAAGGGGGCGTCGGTCGCCGTGATGTTGGCACCGAGCGAGGCGAACACTGCCGGCAGCGGCTCCCGCCCCACGCCGAACACGAGGCCACGAGACCCCGACTGAACAGCACCCGACTCCAGCAGCTTGTGCAGCACGAACACCCATTCCCATTGCTTGCGATGGAACCGAGGCCGCTCATCGATCAGCTTGCACAGTTGGATAAAGCGCGGGTGGTAGAAGTCGGCAGCCTGGCAGTTGGAATACTGGAGGAAAGGCGTCTCTACCGGCACCTGGTCGAAGCTTGGATTCGGGGAGAACGTCGAGTAGCGCGAGTTCTTAAGCTCGAAGCGCAGGGCATTGATCTGGGATTGGTGGTGCTCAAGCGCGGCGGCGATTTTGCTGTCAACGCGAGCATCGATGCGGCGGCGCACAGGCGCCCACATCGGCCGTAGAACATTCTTGGCGAGGGTCTTGAGCATGGGGCCGAAGGATAGCCCCCTCGTGAGTTATACAAATCCTGGTATTCCTTGCCAACCTTTCAAGATCCCGGGTCATCTCTCATGTCTACGGGACGCTCGCATTGCTGGAAGAGCCGTCAGGTCCACCCAATACCAACTCTCAAGTTGCCTTCGTGTTCGTAACCCAGGCCTTCTTTCCGTCCGAGCAGCATTTCACCCGCCCTGACCCTGGCCGCTTGAGGTCTCCCCTGCCGCCAGGTCGAAGCAGCAACCCGCGTAGTAGGGCTTGTCGCCGCCGCTCACGAACGGCACCTCGATCGGCTTGCCCTCGTTGCGCCACACGTCGCGCTTCTTGTAGCCGGAGCGCGCCAAGTCGGCGAGCAGCTCATCGTGGTGCTGAATGCGATAGGGGCACACGGCCACGCCGATGCTGTTGAGTGTGAAGATCGTGCGCTCCGGGTGCACAGCCGTGGTGTTCATGATGATCCGCCTGGGCTTCACGGGCAACGAGGAAAGAATCGCGTCCATGCGCACGGGCAGGTACTGCAGGCTGCCCGAGGCATACAGCACGTCGCAACCGCTCGCGTCACGGTAGTCGGTGGTGAAGGCCAGCTGTGCGGTGGCCTCTCGCTTCACGGCCATCGCTCGGCCGCTCTCGACCACGCCGGGCACATCGCACACGGTCCACCGCAGGGTGTCGGGATAGCTCAGCACGCGACGGAAGGCGTAGTACTTGATGCCGACGTGGCCGCCCAGGTCGAAGATGCGCGTCAGGCCCGCATCGATGGAGCGGCCCAGCCAGAACAGGCTCGGGTAGTCGTAGAAATAGATCTGCGGGCTGTAGAGTTCGCCCGCGTCGGCGTTGGCGTAGCCCACGGCCTTGGAGGGCGGAGCGCCGGCCTCGGCTGCCGCGAAGCTCTCGAACGACCCCATGAACAGGTTCTCGTCCGTGTTGTCCAGGAACTTGCGCCTGTAGGCGCTTTCGCTGGGTGGGAACCGCAGAAAGCTAGAGAGCATTTTTGGTCTCCGGTGGCGCCTTGATTTTGAGCGCGACCGAAGCATTCGAGGCCTAAAGCCATGCGCCTCTGGGGCAGTTACCCCGCAGGGGTTACTTACCGATGGCCAGTGCGGCCGCCGCCGCACGGGCCACCTCCAACTGCCGAAAGCCGCGGTACGGACCTACTCGACACGTCCCGCGAGCGCAGCGCGTTCACGAAATCCGGTCCTTGCAGATGGACTACTTCGTCGACTGCTCGGCGATCTTGCGCACCGAGTCGCCCGCACGTCGCGAGCCAGCCGACGAACCGAGCCAGTAGTTGCAGACCTGTCCGAAGGAGATCGTCAGGGCACCAAACAAGTTGTTCAGCAGCCCGGCGGTGCGTTCATCCCAGGTGCGTTCTACCCAGAACAGCAACGCGACCACAATGAAGAACCCGGCCACGATGATGGTCGAAATCACCGGCGCCGCCCACGCGATCGCGGATTGCTCCTTCGCCAGGTCGACCGTCTGCTGACGTGCGCTCTTGGTGTCATCGATGGCGGTGGCCTGGCTGGCTTGATCGATCTTCGCCATCTCCACCTGGAAGGACTGCTCGGCCGCCTTGAGCGCGACGATCTGCTCGCCCGTAAGGCTGCCGCTGCCCAGCGCTGTCGCTACGTCCTGCTCCGAGGCGCCGGGACGGCCGAGCACTTTGTCGGCGATGACCTTCACCGCGGCGCCGGCGAGCGGGCCGCCCAAGGCGGTGGCCAAGCCTGGGGCGATTGCGCCGACAGTCTCTTTCCAATCGAAGTCCATGGTCATGGCTCCAGCGCGGCGCGCGCCTTGATGGTGAGGGCCTGCACTTCAGCCAGGCCGAGGGCTCCGCCGTTCACGCGCTTGCGGATGCTGGTGGTCTCACCGAGCATGGCGTCGGGAATGCGGTCCTCCCACCAGGCGATGAAGGCATCCAGTGCGAACCGTGGCTGACTGAGCAGGTCGGGGATGCCGACGAGGTTCTGGCCGATCAGGTCGCCGACGCGCGCGTAGTTGTCACGGCCCGTGATCTGGCCAGGGCTACGGCCCCGATAGGTCCAGCCGTCGTTGGGCCCGACATTCCCAAGGTTCTTGCGCCCCCACTCGCCGCCGTAGACGATGTTCGCGATCGCACGCTGGTCGGCCGTCTGCTTGCCCGGAATGCGGCCGTACTGCCGCGCCTGCGCCGACGTGATGCGATGCGCGCCGAAGACCGCGACGAGTCTGTCGGCAGCGTAGTCGAGGCTTTCCTCCATCCGCTCGAGCATCATCGACTCGTGCAGGATGGTCGGCAGGAAGTCGACGAGCTCGATGTCGCCCTTGCTAAATGTGCCGTCCTTGATTCCGCCGGCGAAGACCGCGCCCCAGCGCTCGGCGGTGGCGGGCTCCACGCCAAGGTAGCGCAGGATCTGTGTCCACTGGTCGGGTGTTCGTTTCATCGTCCTGCCTTTTTGTCCGATTCGAGGTTCTCGATGCGGAATTTCAGGATCGCGATCTCACCTGCCAGCGTCATGGCTTGGCTATTCCCTGCGTTGACGGTGATCTTCAAATCCTTGATCTGGTCCTTCACGTCCTTGAGCGTCTCGCCCTGGCTGCCGATCTGGTGGTAGAGCCCGAAGCCGCCGGCCACGATCGCGAACGCGACGCCGAGAAGCCATGTCAGCGGGAGCTTCATGTCGATCACACGCGAGCCCCTCAGCAGTTCAGCCGGTTGAGTTTCTTGGATCATCTGAGTCTTTCGGGCAAAAAAGAACCCGCCGAAGCGGGTTGTGGTGGCGGAGCGGGCTTCATGCTGGAAGCTGCAGCTCGGGCAGCATGGCCAGCAGCTCGTCGACGCTCGGCTCGTCGATGGCGCCCACCTTCACCTGCGCCAGCACGTCGTAGCACTTGGCATAGACCAGGTCCATCCAGGTGCCGAAGGCGACGCCGTCCGCATGGAACGGGCTGACCGGCAGCGCGGCACGCAATGCCGCGGAGAGGATGCTGTCGTAGCCCTTGGCACGCGCAGCGGCGTTCAGGTGCGCGTCGACGGCTGCGAGCATGGCCGCCGCGCGCTGCTCGAGCGTGGGGCCTGCAGGCAGCGCCGGTTCGTTGCCTTCTGCTACCCACGCGAGAAAGGCCTGATAGGCGGTGTTCTCCGTGTCCACAAAGATGGTCTCGCCGTCATCGCGCACGATGCGGTCTGGAAATTGTGTGTACATGGTTAAATCTCCGCGGAAGCAGAAGTGACGTTGTCGACGAAGTAAGAATCTCCGGCCGCCGAGGCGGTGAGCTCACAGCGAAAGCCTCGGGGAGATCCCGCAACGTAAGTGAAGGCCGCAGCATTGACGCCGGAGCCGCCGGTGAACGTCGCGACGTTGGGCGTGGCGCGCATCAGCACGGGCAGGTTGACTTGAACGGAAGTGGCTTGGCCTGCTGCGGTCGCCAGGAAACGGGCGCCCGTGTAGATCAACTGGAAATAGCGGCGGCACAGCAGCTCTTCAAAAGGCAGCGGGCGGCGCTCGTAGGGCGTGGGCGCAAGACCAGGCTCGATCTGCACGCGAGACAGCGTGCCAGTGCCGAACTCAATGAGAAGGTTTGCATTGGGAGTCACCCCGCTTGAAGTCACCCCACTTGATGCATATGCGCCGCCGCCAATCTTTCCCTGTGCGGTCCCGAACCAGGACATGACGTAGTCCCCGCCCTCGATCAGGTTGCCTTCGATAGGCTGCACCAACGACCCTGCCGTGATGGTGATGACGATGTCATTGCCCGACGCCGCAAACGTATAGCTGCAGCCAGCCGCGCCCGCCTTCCAACCGTCATGTCCGTAGACACCAGCGGCCAGCACCACCGAGCCGGCCTTCGCGCGCTGGTTGATAACGAAGTTTGGATTTCGCGCGCGGCTGCGGAAGCTGATGACTGGGCCGATGCCCAGCGCCACGCGCGCCTCGGCGGCGTTGCCCGACGCCCCGAGCAGCCCCTTCGCATAGTTCAGGAACTTGGTGATGCCTGCCTTGAAGGTGGCGTTCGACGGCAACGGGTAGGTGTCGGCGAGTTCGGTTAGATCGGGTGGGAGCGCCATGGAATTGCCTTTCGGAAATGCAAAAGGCCACCCGAAGGTGGCCCGAAGGTCGAAGCGAAGAGAGGGCTAGTAGCCCTGCAGGGTGATGTCGGCAGTTGCGCCGGAGACCGCTACGTGTGCGGCGTTGAACGCGCGGATTTTTGGCGCCAGGGGCAGGGTCTTGTCGGTCTCGGTGGTCTCCGCGCCGCTGGCATCTGCCTGCAGTTGTGTAGTGATCGCCTTGATCGAAGTGAAGGGCTTGCCGTACGGAATGACGGTGCCCAGGGAGCTGATTGGCACGTCCGATAGCACTTCCACCATGTCGGGGGCGTCGATGGTCACGAACAACTCTTGAATCACGCCCTGCTGCACGCCGGCGCCGATGGTCACGCGGAACTGGTAGATCTCGTTCGCCGCGATCAGTTGGCCAGGCCAAGGCATCCACGCACCGGGCGGGTCGTAGAAGGGATCCGCGTCGGGCCCGTAGAACGACGCTCCATCCGCCCCGTACAGCGACCCGGGGCCCGCCAGCCGGTACTCGATTCGCAGGTCAGTGCCGAGTGCATCGATTTCCAACGTCATGACCGAGCCGGCCAGCGCCTTGTTCACCGAGATCTCGCTCGTCACGTACACCATCTGCCCATAGGCGCCAGCGTCGTAGAAGGGTTCGGTGTCCTGACCATAGAAACTCTGGTCGTCGGTGCCGTACATCGAGTCCAGCGCCATTGCCGAAGGCTTGCCACCAACCAGCATCCAGCCGCTCTGCAGCCCGGGCGCGAAGGGCCAGCCGAGCGCGTCGAAGTCCCACGCCTCGACCACGTTCGCGATGGGCGGATCGCCCAGGTTCATCACGATCACAGCGGCCGTCTTCGACAGGTTGCCGCTCGTGTCCTGCGCCTTGCCCATGATCGTGACGACGCCGCCCGGCCGCGTCTCGGGCTCCCAAGGGCTGGCGGTCACCAGGCCAGTGTGCAAAGGTGCGGCGCTACCCCAGTCGACGTTGCTCCCGTAGTGGAAGCGGAAGACGAAGCCGGCAAGGTCGGGCACGCGCCGCGGCAGGGTCCACGACAGCACGCTGCCCGCGATAGAGAGGTTCTCCATGTCCGGCGGCGGCTCGGTCTTGCCAATGACTCGATGCAGCACTTGCTGGCCCCAGTCGCTGACGGCGAGGCTGTTGCGCGTGCGCAGGCGCACCAGGATCAATGCCAGGTCCTCGACGCCGTAGAAGGTCACCTCGGTGGCGTCTCCGGGCACGATGGCATTGATCCAATCGCCATCGGGCAGCACGCGGTACTGCAGCTGGACGCTGCCGCCAATCAATACAGCCTGATCGAAGATCGGCGCCCAGGTGACTCGCACGCCGTTGACGATGGTGCCGTCGGTCTGGACGCGCAGTTCGCCCTCCCCGCTGTTGATCGACAGCAGCGTCGGCGGGTAGATCAGCCATGGCTTCGGGAGCCCGCTGTTCGATGCGTAGCCATCGGGCCGGAACGCCGCACCCCACGTGAAGATCGCGGCGGTGGTCTCCTTGAGCGTGAACACCACGAAGCCCGCCGGATCGAACTGTCGCTCCATGATTCGGAACTCTTTCGCGGTCCAGCCATACCGGGGCAGCGTCAACAGGATGCCGTCGAACAACTCGAGCGGATAGGCCTTCATCTTGAAGGGCAGCCGCGCCGTCAAACAGTCCCGCCCGTCGCGCAGCATGATGCCCGCGATGTGGAAGGCCTGGCCAGCGTAGAACACCGCCGGCATGGTGACCTCTTGCGAAATCTCCGCGCCATCGTCCGCGATGAGCGCATCGGCACGCAGCGGGGTAATCGGAGTCATCACATAGTTGGCAGCTTGGTCCCAGATCCGCGCCGTGACGATGTTGATCTTGTCGTTGCGCGGCCGGTGCGGGCTGACGGTCATCGCGCTCTGCGAGACCGAACCGTCGTTTCCACGCTGCACCACGGCCAAATCGCTCTCCATCAGGTGCATCACCGGCACCTGATACACGCCGGCGCGCACGAAGAACTCGCCCGCGGCAAACGCCCACTCGCCGCCCATCGCCTGCGCGAGATCGTCCAGCACGTCCCGCGTGGCGGTGCCGAATGGAAAAACAGACGCGGCACGAAACAGGCGCACGACCGTGCCGGGGATGTAGTCGATCGTGTCGTCGCAGGCGTTGGCCGCCGCAATGATCCGCGTGTCCTCCGCCGGGGTGAAGCTGGTCCGCTTGCCGAACTGCGGGAGCTGCATGACGTGTCGCATCAGCAGCGCCGGGTTCTCCGAGAACTGCGTGGGCCCGGTTCGCGTGTCCAGCACCCTGGCGCCGCGCAGTTGCGCTGTCACCGTGGGGATGCCCGATGGCAGCGCCGAGTCGTTGTAGGCGAACTGGCAGACGAGGTAGGCCACGCCCTGCGCGCGGTGGTCCGGCGTCCAGATGCCGGGCAGCATCGCCACAAGACCTGCGTCGGCCTGTTGAGTCGGCGAGCCGAGGTGCCAGCGGATGTTGACGAACGAATTGAAGCCGGAGTACTGGTAGTCGATGTAGAAGGCCCAGCCCGGCATCGTGTCGGTGATAGTCACCTCCCGTCCGTTAACGGTGCACGGGACCTCGTAGCCGAGCGTTCCACCTGTCCAAGCCGTTGCCTTCACAGAGCCGGGAATCGGGTCGTAGTCGAGCGTCACGCTCATGTCGTTGAGCGGGATGTGTTTCTGCGTGCTGAGCGTGGCCACCTGCCCGTAGGGCGCGGTCGTCACCTGGCCGCCGCTGTTCACATCGACGGGCTGATCGTTCAGGTAGATCTGCTCGACGCCGTCGATCTCGTGCGACGCGAGCGCGATGCACATGATGAACAGCTCTTTGTACTGGCCCACGCTGGTGCGGTAAAAGACGTGCCCACCCTTGCGCACGCGGCCCAACACCAGCTCGCGCGGCGCGACAGTGCCGGGAATGTTGACCCGGCGGTCGACCTGCGCAGCGTCGAACTGGGCGCGCGCGACGTTCTCGGCCTTGCGCTTCTGGTAGCTCGAAAGCGCGATCGTGCCCACGATGGCAACGGTGTACGAGATGGCGGTCACGACACCAGCCGCGATGGCCGAGCCCGTGATGGCCGTGCCGATGGCCTGAACGATGGGGGCGATGAAGGTGGGCATCAGATCTTCCAGGCCGCGACTGCAGACTCCATACCGAGCACGGCCATGCCGAACTCACCGGGCCCGACCACATTGGTTCCATTGCAGATGCCCAACATTTCGCGCTCGACGTTGACGACCAACACCACGTCCCCGACCGAGGCCATGCGCGGCGAAACCGGCTCGCCGAGGAACCGGCTGGCCAGCGCCTTAAGGCCGCCGCCCGCCTCGATCATTCGCGCGGCGTCGAGCGCACTGTCGTAGCGTTCGACAGATGCAATGGGGTTTCGGCCGGTCAGCGCCTCCACAGCGGCCGCCGCGAAGGTGCAGCAGTCGTTCGAGCCCCACGCAAAGGGCATGCTGCTGCGCGCCTTGGCGAAGTCGGCCAGGCGCAATTGCCAGTCTCGGAGTTTCATCAGCGCATCGCCATGAAGAGTTGTTTGGTCGGCCAGACGATGGGGATGCCCGCCTGCGAATTGACGTACTCGAAGGCGCGGTCAGTGGGGTACAGCGAGCGCTGGTCTGCGTTGCTCGTGGTGAGCGCATTGCCGCGAAGCAGGTCGACCGCCACGCTTTCAGCGGTGACGGCGATTGAGCAGGTCTCGCCGTCCTCCTGGATCGTCATCGTGTCGAGGCGCCCGATCCAGTCGACCGGAGCGTCAACCACAAGACCCACGGCGTTCAGGAGGGCCATGCGGATCGTCAGCGGCGTGCCCTGCACGATGTTGGCGTCGTCGAGCGCCAGCGAGAGGTACTCGGCCGGCACGCCGGAGATCTCGAGCTGGATGCCCTTGATCTCGCCCGGCGAATCGAGGATCGGAGAGATGGTTCCCAACCCGGCCGCGCCGCGATATGTGACGCCGCCGAATTCGATGTCGGCGTTGTACGAGCACAGCGCCACAGGCAGCCCGGGGAACTGCATGTACACGAGCACGGCGATGCCCATCACCGGCGCGCTCAATGCCGCGATGGCGTCTGGGGACAGGGACCTCATCCCACGGCCTCCACGAAGTCGAACGACACCTGCGCGGCGCGGCCGGGGGTGTACTGGATGGCTGACTTGGACGTGAGACGGAACGGCGCCGTCGGGCGGTTCCAGGTGACCGGCGTGCCCGCGGCCGCATTGATGCGCGACCGGTTCACCACGGCCACATTCATGTAGCCGCCGCCGCCCGCCACCACGTCGTCGCGGACCTGGAACAGCTGGCCTCCACACCCGATCATGTCGCCGGCCAGCAGTGTCTCGCCAGGCGCGGCCGTGATTGGAATGTTGGGGTCGCGCACGAACATCGGCGCGGCCAGCACTGGCGTGCCGCGCATCGTGCCACGCGGCTTCTTGCGGACCCAGTGGTAGAGCGCGACCGTGTTCGTCATGCCGCGCAGAGAGGCAATGAAGGCCTCGACGCGCGCCGCGTCCTCGAATTTCCGACTCGGAAGCGACAGGAAAACCATCCAGCGGTCGCTGCCCATATCAACGACCTGCTCGCTCCCGCCACCCGGCGCCGCGAACGAGCGCTGATTGGTCTCCTGCCACATGGTGAAGGCGTTCGGGCAGAAGCCAGCGGGGAGTGCGATCAGACTCATGGGTAGCTACCCCCGTAGCGCGAATTGCGTGCGAGCGCACCGGCCGCCTGTTGGCGACTCGCCTCCAATGCCTTCTGCAGCATGCTCACCGTCGCCACGTCGCCGACCGTGAAGTTGTTGATCGTGGCCCCGCCAAGCTCATGGTTCGGCGTGATCGCACCGCCCTTGCTCCCCATCATCAGGAACTGCTTTCCGTTGACGTCGAGCATCTCGGGCCCCTGCTCGTTGACCTGATACATCTTGCCGGCGGCAACAGAGCCACCGACCGCTTTCCCGCCACCAAAAATTCCGCCGAGCAGAGAGCCAAGCCAATCGCTTCCGCCGCCGCCATCGCTCTTCATGGAGCCGCCCAGGAGTTCTGCGAGAGGGCCGGTCACCTGCTGCTTGATGACGATGCGCGCCAGATCCTTGATGATCGAGTCGACGAAACTCTTGAAATCACCCTTGCCGGTCGTGAGGAAGTCGACGAGCACATCCTCAAGTCCCTTGAACGCGCTGCCGAAAGCCTGCTCCGCCAGCTTTGCGGTGTTCTGCGTCTCGTTGGCGTAGTTCTTGAGAGCCTCCGAGGCGCCCGATGCCCAGTCCTTGGACAGCTTGTCGATGCTTCCGTAATAGGAGCGGTAAGAGTCGACCGCCTTGGACTGGAACTCGTTGATGATGGCCAGCTGCGCGTCAAATTGCCGCTGCGCATCCGGGCCGAAGGAGCCCGTCAGTTCTGCTTGAGACCGCTGGTTCTGCAGCTGTCGCCGCTGCTCTTGGTACTTGTCCTCGATCTGCGTGATGCCGGCCGAGAAGTCGCGGGCCTTGGTGCCCTGGCCGATGCCTGCGATGGCGCGCTCATACCCGCGGTTCGTGGTGTCGAAGAAGTCCTGCGCCGCCTGCCGAGCCGACAGGAACGATGCTTCCATCTTGTCGTTTGCCGCCTTCTGCTGGATGGCAAGTACTTCGGCCTGCGTCGCCGTCGTGACGCGCAGCTTGGCCAGCGACGCCTCGGCATCTGCGATCTTGCGGTTGTTGTCGATGGCGTCCTTGCCGGCCAGGCTCTCCTGCTTCATCCTGGCGATCTGCTTCTGCAGCGCGTCCTCTTGCGCCGCGCTGGTCTGGCTCAGCAGCCGCTGCTTCTCGGTGTAGTACTGGTTTTCATCTTTCAGGCCGGCCGAGCGCAGCGCTTCGAGCACGCGCTCCTGATTGGCATAGGCGCCGGTCACGGCCTCCTGCGCGCTCTTGATGCGATCGAGGTCCGCGGCGAGCTGCGCCTTCGCCTCTTGTGCGCTAGTGTCTTTGCCCTTGGGCCCTTTGGGAGCTGCGCCGTTGAAGTCGAGTGTCTTCTGGCCCGGCGTGAACCCGCGCGTCTCCCGGGCGGCCTGCACAGCGGTGCGGTTGCGGTCGGCGATCCTCTTCGCGACCGTATCGGCCATGCTGACCGTGTCGGCCGTGTACTTCTTCCCCTGCTCGCGAGCATCCTTGATGATGTTGCTGATGTCGGCGGCCTGATCACGCGCTGTCTTCAGGAAACCGCTGGGGTCGAACGAGAAGGCAGCCTTCGCACCGTCAGACGAGTTCCGGCTCGCCGCGGCAACGATGGCGGCCGTCGCGCCGATCGATTCGCCCAAGAACTGGAACACCGTGGCAGTCTTGCGCGCAAGGTCGATGACGTGCGCCAAGAAAATCGCCGCGTCATCGGCGAAGGTCTGCACGCCCTTGTTCTTCGCGAGGTCCGATGCCCCATTTCCGACGCCCACCATTTCCTTGATCGCGTCAGTGATGGCGCCCGTGAAGTCGGTCAGCGCGGGGAGCGCTTGCGTGGCCAAGGCCTGGGCGTAGATCTGCAGTTCGGCGCGTGACTTGGCCTGCTTGTCTGCATAGTCGTCAGCCTGCTTGATCTGCTCGGCCGTGAGCACGACCTGGCGGCCGCCCTGCTCTTCCAGCGCCTTGAGGAAGGGCAGCAGCTCTGCGCCCGACTTCCCGAGCAGCGCCTGCGCGACGGCCGTCTTGCCGGCGCCGTCGGCGAACCCGCCGAGTGCCTTGGAGATGGCCTCGATCTGATTCTCGGGCGCAAGCTTCTTGAAGTCCTGCAGGTTCAGGCCGAGGGCGGTGAGCGCAGCGCCTGCCGCCTTCGACTCGTCATCAACGCCGGTCAGGTTCTTGGTCAGCTTGATGCTGGCCTGCGCGACGGCCTCGACGGTCGTGCCTGCGGTGCCGGCGGCGATGCTGAAGGCAGCCAAGCCCTCGGCGCTCGCGCCCGTCATCTCGGCCAGATCCTGGAAGTCGCCGGCCTTCTTCACCAGCGCGTCGAAGGCAGCGAAGGCGGCCACAGCCGACGTCGCCACGGTTGCCAGCGACGCGACGGCCACGGCTGCGCCGTCCTTGATCGCACCGCCGATCTTCTCGCCGAACTGACGCGCCTGGTACTCGGCCTTGGTCAGGCCTTGGGTGTATTCGGCGGCGTCCAGCCCGAGGCGGACGACAAGCGAACCAGCGGATGCGGCGGCCATCACTTGCGCCCCTGACCGAGCTTGCGCACGCCGGCGCCCGCGAGCATGCCGATGTCGTTCGCTGCGTTGTCGAGTTCGACGTCGCGATTCTTGTTGAACATGTCGAAGTCACTCATTCGGGTTTTGTTGCCGTTGACGTGAGCCAGTAGGTTGGTCAGCTGGATCAGCACCAGTTCAAGCCGTCGCGGCCAGAGCGGGCCGCGAACCATCCAAAGGGACAGTTCGCGCTCTGTAAGGGCATTGACCGCCGAGAGCGGCCATCCCATCGCCTCGCCCAGGTCTAGCTTGAAGCGGTCCCGGGGAGTGAGACGTTTCCCAGGTCCACCGCGGCGGCGTTGCTGGTTGCGTTCACCTCTTCCATCGCTTCATGGATGCGATTGAGCGATGAGGCACGCAGCCGATTGATGGCGAAGAGGTCGTCCGGGCTGTTGACGTCGAACAGCAGCTCGCCGGCCTGGTTGCACAGCATCCGGGCCACGCCACGCGCGGTCTGCAGCTTCGGATCGGCGTCCGAAGACATGGACTCGATCTCGCCCACCAGCAGCGGCTTGACGTAGACGTCGCCCCACTCGGGGACGTTGACTGGAACAGGCTTCGGGCTGGCGGTGGCGAGGATCTTGGCTCGCAGTTCGTCGCGGGTCATGCTGCGAGGACGAAGATTTCGCCGGTGAGCTTGATCGTGGTCGAGCCGGTCCACACACCGGACACTGCGCCGCTGAAGCTGGACTGCTGGACGGTCCCGATCATGACGATGGTGCCGCCGTTGTTCGGGAAGGTGATGCGCACCGCGATCTCGTCGCCGGCCACCTTTGCGGCACGAATGGCTGCCTGCACGGCCTCGTTCGGCGCGTAGTTGTAATTCAGCGTCAGGGTGCCGCTGTCCGACAGGCCGGTCTCAAATTCCTTGGCGGTCGAGCAGATGGTGGTGACGTCGATCTCGTCGGTGGAACCGTCCTGCTGGTCCACGCCGGTGAGCTCGCAGAAGGCGCTGAACGTGAGGGGCGCGAAGGTGCCGCCGCTGACGTAGGCGCCGTACCCGGAGGCATCGACGCCGGCGAGTTCGAAGTCGCCCGTGTCGGGGTTGTCGACGACGTACAGATTGCCGTTGAGCTCGGTCATGCCAACGACGCCGGCGATGCGGCCCACGGCGCCGAGCGCCAGACCGTGCGCGGCCGAAGTGACCAGCGCCGGGTCGGTCTGGTCGATGTCCGTGATGACCTTTCCGGTAGCCACTCCCGTGCTCACCTGGAGCGTCGAGCCGTGGAACTTGAGGCGTTTACCTGCTGCCATGATTGACCTTCTTTCTTACTGACGTGCTGACAAAGAAAAAGGCCGCACAGTGGCGGCCTTGGCTTGGAAAACTGGTTTGCAGTCAGGAACTGCTGGGGTAGCTGATGAAGTCCAGGCTGGCCCGGTGCAACTTCAGATCAGGCTCGTAACTCGAAAAGCCACCCGCGGAGCGCGTCGGCGGGGTGATTGCTGCGATCACCGTCAGCACCTGCAGTCGCAGCGCTCGCGTGGTGTCGAAATCCGTTGAGTAGATGTCGACCTGCGTTCGGGTGTTCGCCGTCTGCGCGGTGTCGTCGCCGCAGATGTCGTCTGTGATCTCGTCACTGATGAACGTGAACAGGATCGCTGGAGTGATGGGAACATCGGGCTTCTGCGGGAACACGCTGGCATGCACACGGCCCGCCACAAGCGGCGAAAGTGCGGAAAAGATCGTTTGTTCGAGGCTCATACGCCCGCCTTCGCCAGTCGCTTGGCGATTCGATCCTTGATGGCCTGCACCGCCTTTTCCTTGTTTTGGTCGTAGGCCGGCCGAAGGAAAGGTTGTGGCGCTGTCTTGGCGGTTCCGTACTCGACGAAACGCCCATAGAAAGCATCGATCAGGCCGGACGCGCGTTGCTTCTTCGTCAGCTTCCCTTGTCGCACGGTCACGATGTGCTCGCTGGTCAGGGGCGCTTCGCCTTTCGGCAGCCGCTTCACGATGATGTTCTTGCGCAAGTTGCCCGTCCGGACGGGTGCTTTTTGCCTGGCAGCGTCTCGGATCACCGCAGCGCCGGCCGCGGTGGCTGCACGCGCGATTCGGTTGTTCATGGCTTCAGACAAGCCCTTCATGCGCTCGCCAAGCTGTTTCAAGCCATCAACCTTGACGGTGACTGAACTAGCCATTGTTCAACCCCTTCTCGCAGACCAGGTCGACGTACTCCCGGCCGATCACATCCTCGATCACTGCCTTGATTTCGTAGACCACGTCGCCGTAAATCGCCCTGCAGGTCGCGTCCACGTCGCTCCTGAATCGAATCCGAATGCTGGCCTTGACCGAACTCACAGGAAAGTCGCTGCGGTTCACCTCGGCGCCGGACTGGTGCTTGATGTTCGCCCATACAGTCGCAGTGTCTGCCCACGCGATCGTTGAGCCGCCGCTGCCGGTCGGCGTCTCTACCAGGCGCTGCAGCTTGACCCGGCGGTTTAGGGTGCCTGCTTCGAGCGTCATGCCAGTGCCGGGGTGCGGAGCGGGTAAAGCAGCGCGGTCACGGGCCGCGGCAGGAAGCCCTGCTCGTACTCGTGGTCCTTGTCGTTGTCCCGGTCCTTGTAGAGGTAGCCCACCATCAGCAGCACGGCCGCCTTGACCTCGAACAGCACCTCAGTGGTATAGAGCGGCTTCCCTTCGGCATCGAATACCGGGTTGCCGTCGCCATCGACTTCTTGCACGAAACGGTTCGCGCCCTTGAGGTAATTCAGAACTGCGCCCGATGCGGCGTGGATCTTCAGTGTCAGGTCCGCGGCGTCGTCCGTTGTGTCCCGGCGCAGGTGGTCGGACGCCTCTTCCAAGGTGACGAGCATCGTCATTTCGCGACCTCCAGGCTCGCCGGCGTTTTCGCGTCACGGCCTTTCTTGACTGCCAGGCGCCATTCGGCGTTGCCGATCTCGGGCTTGGTGCGCGTGGTCGTCTGTGCGATCCAGTAGCTGCCCCCAAATGTGACGCCGTCGCCTTTCTCGAATGCATCGCCTTCGCGGTAGTAGCCGCGGTCCAGCACCACCGGCACGACGAAGGAGAACTCCTTGACGCGATCGCCAGCGGAGAACTTGATCGTGAAACCGCGCTCTCCGTCGTGTTCAACCTGGAGGTCGTGGAAGCCAAGGGCATCGACGCCGTCGCGGCCGTTGGTGCCGTTCACGCCATCCTTCGGCGCCGGGATGCGGTCGATGGACCTCTGCAGCACATCCTGAGCCCGCCGCTCGAAGTCCAGAGCCCAGCGCGCAATCTCGGGCTCGAGCAGCGCCTTGGCCTCTTCGACGGTAAAACTCTTGCCGTCCTGACCGTCCTTGCCCGGCTCGCCGTCGTTGCCGGCTGCGGGCGCAGGCAGTTGGGCCAACACCGCAGCCACAATGGCCTCAGCATCGAGCGGGGGCGCATCCTTGCCATCCTGCCCATCCTTTCCGTCGACGCCATCTTTCGGCGTCGGCAGCGCAGCAAGTTTCTGCTCGATTGAATCGATGCGGCCAGCCACCGCCAGCACGGCTTGGCCGACGTAGCCTTTGACGATCTCAATCAGCCCGTCGGCAAGTGCCTTCATGTCACGCCGCATGGGTAAGTCCCTTTCGGAAGTAGTCGAGCAGTTCGCGTGCCTCTTCCCCTGCTTCCTTTTCAGGATCGACAGCGGGCGGCGCGGCGGGCGCCGGCGCTGGCGCCGGGGGCGCAACCGCTAGGGGGTTAGTCTTGTCTCGCTCGTCGAGTGCGCTCAGGCTGTAGTTCTGCTGCTGCAAGTACACCGTGTCGCCACCGGTGATCGGCTTGAGATTCATGCGCTTGCGCGCTTCGTTCGGAGCCATGATGGCGCCGCCCACGGCCGCGGCCAGCGTCGTCACCTGGGTTGCCTCGTCCATGCGCAGCAAAACATCGAGATCGAGCGCGGTGCCGTACTGCGAAGGCAAGGCTAGGCCTTCGTCCATGCAGAGCTCGAACTCTTCGATCAGGACATGGAGGCACTCGTCGTAGTAGTCCTGCTTCAGTTCGCCCGGCTTCTTACCGCTCGGCACTGGAGCCACGCCGACCAGGTAGGCAGGCATGTGGAACACGGCGCAGATGTACTCGTCCAGCGACTTGGACCGCTCGGTGGTCTGGGCATCGACCGCGGTCATCCGCATCGGCTCGTACTTCAGTCCGTCCCCCATCACAGCCACCTTTCCGGCGTTCTCGCCGGTGTAGTTGGCGGTCCACTTCTCTTGCAGGCGCTTGGCGGTCTCATCGCTGATCGAGCCCGGCGCGGTCAACACGCCACCAGGGTTCGCGCCGTTCGCAAAGAACGTCAGCGAGTCGTTCATGATCTTCAGGCCGAGGTTTGCGGCGAGCCCGCCAGCGAACAGAGGCGAGACGCCCATGAGCGGATGGAAAATCGGATTCATGCGGTCGTGGATCACCTCGCTCGCCGGCACCGTGATGCCGTCCGAGTCCTGGACACCGGTAAGGTTGTCTTGGCCGAAGCGATAGAAGATCGAGCCGTCGGGACTGACCAGCACTTCGGCGCGGCACGGGTCCATGATGTAGAGCGCCGTGACCACGCCGCGGTTGTCGCGCTGCTTGAGGGCGTAAGTGTTGCCGCGGCTCAGCTTGGACATGATCCACCACTGCTTGAACTGGATGTGGTTCTGGTAGCGGTTCGGCTTCTTCAGGACCGGCGAGAACGCCGGGCTCGCCGCCTCGTTCCAGATTCCGGATGCATCGAGCTCGAGCAGCTTTGTGCGCAGCTTGCCGATGTCGTTCGAAATCTGGGTGATGCAGGCGAAGACGATCGGATGCGAGAGCACCGTGTCGACCGACCACTCGTCGTTCTTCTGCCAGGCGCCGGTGTAGGGCTCGCTGACCCAGGGAAACCAGCCACGGCTGCCGACCGGCGACAGTGGAGCGCGCTTGGCGACCGCCGCCCGCGTCACCTCGAGGCCAAACAGCCGCATCTCAGTCCTTCGCCTTCAGGTCACGGCGCTGGTACGTGCGCTTTGACGCATCCGCCGGGGCCGCTTCCTTCTTGGAGGGCTTCACCACCTTTTCCACATTGGCAGGCGGCTGCGCTTGTGGCGCAAGAGCGGAGGACGCTGGCACGAGCTTCTCCACCTTGGGGGCGGCTTTCTTGGCCCAGCCGAGCGCAATCAGGATGGCCGATTCATCGGCCGTGGCTTCGTACTCTTCGCGGGCCTCGCGCTCGCCAGTGCCGAATGGGTGCTTGCGCAGCGCGACCATCTTGATTGAACTCATGTTTCTCTCCTAAATGAAAAGGGCGCCCGTGCGATGCAGGGCGCCCTTTTGGTCTCAGTCAGCCGGAATTACGGGGCCTCGGGAGCGACGCCGTTCCAGCTCACGCCGGACAGGTACTGCACCGCAGCGGCACGGCCCTTGAGCCAGTTGACGTAGCGCTCGGCACGAATCGCCAGCAGGTTGTTCTGCCAGAGGCTGACCATCACGGTCGTCGCGGTGGCAGGGTTGTCCGGAGCGCTGTCCATCTGCAGCGAGGCCTCGCGGCTCGCGTCGATCGACACCTGGCCGTCGTCGGCCAGCAGGATGTCCTGAGCGTTCGCCAGGATGACGATGTTGCCCACGGCTTCGGACACGACCACGGGCATGCCATAGAAGGTGCCGCCAGCCATGTTCACGTCCGGGAAGGCACGCTGACCCAGCGCGTTCTTCATCAGCGACAGGCCCAGGGCGTTGGTCGCGGACATGATCCAGACCGCGTTCGTCGGGGCCAGGTTGGCCGCGATGAAGGGCGCGAACACACCTTGGATGTCGGCGTTCACCGATGCTTCGTCGCCACCGACCGACGGGATGGCCGTCACGCCGTTGGTGATCGACGCCGGCTTCACGTTCGCCGTGCCGGCGTTGGCCGGGTTGACGAAGTCCGAGTCCATCTGCTGGATCACCGCAGCGGCGAGTTGATCGCGCAGGATCGTCTCGGCCGACGGCTGCGAGAAGCGAGCCAGTTCTTCCGAGATCACAGCAATCGTCGCCAGCTTCGTCCAGCGCAGGGTCACCTGGTCGAACGCGAGAGCCGTGAGGGGCTTCGGGGCGCCTTCCCCCACCCAGTACGCCGCACCGCCGGCCGTTTGACGCGGCATGCTGATGTTGAACGGCACACGACGCAGGTTCGGGATGCGGCCGACGATGGTCTGGGGCCGCAGGAACTCGATGAACTCGTTGGCCATCTGGTTGTACTGCACCAGCGGCGCCGCCCAGGTCGTGCCCGTGGTCGTACCGACGGCGACGGCCGCCTTGGTCACGTCCTCGAAGTTGTGCTGCGAGAACATCTTGATAATGCCCTGCATGCCCTTGTCTTCGGGGAAGCGATTGGAGGCGAAGTCGAGAGCGTCACGGGCGTTGCCCTTGGTGTGCGCCATCACGCCGGCCAGGCGGGCGAAGGCAACGCCAGGGGCGAGCTTGCGCTCGACCACGACGATGTTGCTGCCGCCGCGGGAAGCGGTTGCGGCCTCGGTGCCGTTGTCGGTCTTCCCAGGCGTGACGGTGGGAACCGGCGTGGCCTTGTTGACGTTGATGGCTTCCAGATCGCGCAAGTCGGCCAGTTCCTGGTCGATTGCCTTGATCTCGTCCTTCAGGGAGGTGAACTCCTCGCCTTCGGCCGCATCCTTGGTTCTGTTTTCGCCGAGCGTCTTGTTCGTGATGTCGGTCATGCGGCCGGCCTTGGCGCCGCGGGTCGCTTCCAGATCGGCGATTTGCTCGCTGATGGTCTTCTGGGTCATTTCATTTACCTCTTGGTGATGGTGATGTTTCCGCGCTTGGCGGTGCTGGTGAGTGCCACCGCTTTCGCGGCCGACGGTGCAACCCGATCACCAGCGCGGCCAGCCGAGGCCAGGTGTTCGTGGTCGATGCTCTTGACGGCGGTAATGACCGCCTGCGAATTCGCCGGAATGGTCACGAGCGACAGCTCGAACCACTCCCATTCCTTGAACCTGAGACCGCCCGTTTTCAGGCGCTCGATCTGCCCTTCAACCGCGCGGAAGCCAATCGACACGGCGGCTACGAGCTGGTACTTCAGCGAGTGGATAGACTCGTCGACGCGCTCTTTCAGAAGGCCGGTCTCCTTAACGATCGGGAGCACCGCCTCAAAGGGAATGCCCTTTTCCGTAGGCTGCGCGAAAGTCATGCGTCCCACGGGCTGATCGTGGTTGTGTTGCCAGAGCAGGGGCATGGGCGTCTTGAACTTCGCGCCCATGGGCGACGATGTCGCCCATGCGGTCCGTCGTCGGAGTCGAAGCGATGCCGCGGATGGTCACGAAGTCCGCACCCTCTTCGACCGATTTGGTTTCGAGCACGCTGTAGGCACGATCCATTCGGACCTCCAATGCAAAAAGCCCGCACTCGGCGGGCTTCGGTTGTGTGATTCGCGTCAGGCGAAGAAAACTTGGTACTGCTTCGGCGGCTCTTTCTCCACCTGGCCAGCGCCTACGCCCATCAGCAGGGCGCAAAAGTCGTCGATCTTTTCCGGCGCCTTCTTTTTGTCCGGCGCGTTGTTGAGGTTGGCGTCCTGGCGCGCGATCACGTTCGATGCGTTCCAGTTCAGGATCGGGTCCTGTCCGAAGGCGAAGCGCCCGCTCAGGTAGGCCACCTCGAGCGCCTGCATGGCCGGGTGATAACTGCGCGGCCCCTGGATGAACTGCTGCATCTTCACGCCGGCGGCGTTCAAGCGCTGCACCGTCTGCGATGCGTTCCAACCGTCGTAACCCACGGCGCCGAGGTTGAAGTTTTCGTTCGCCCAAATGATCTTCTGTTCGATCGGCGTGTAGTCGATGGCTTCGACGCCCGACTCAATCAGCAACTCCTTCAGAACCCAGCCAGCGTATGGAATCAGGCCGCGCTGCGTGCGCTTCCGGACCGCCATCGAAGGAACGAACCGCCACCCGTGCGTGTAGATGAATCCGTCGATGTCCCAAACCAGCCGGAACGACGTAAGGTCGGTGGTGCTCGACAGGTCAAGGCCACCAGTGCACGGATATTTCCGCAGGTACTCCAGATCGACGGCGCCTTTGCACTCGCGCCATTTCGTGATGTTGACCCAGCCTTGCGCGACAGACGACGGCCGGTTCAGCCGCTTGATTTTGAACTCGGCATGCTGGCCCGGCTTGTCCTTCGCCTCGATGGCGGCCTTTCGAATCTCGTCGAGAAGGAGCGGGTTCACGTCCATCAGCGGATTCGCTTTCCGCCAGGCGCTCTCGTCGAAATCGTCATCGGCTTCGGTGCCGAGGTCGTCATCCTTCTCGTCGACGGCGTAGTAGACCGCCAGGTAGTGATCGGCCTCGATCAGGCCGCGCAGAACCTTTTTTGCAAACTCTCGCTCCTCTTCCCAAGGGCCCGGGTTTGCGTAGCCCTCGGTCGTCAGGTACAGGAACAGCGGGTTCCGTCTCGCGCCTGCCGCTGACTTCAGCACGTTCAGCAGGTCATGGTTCTTGTGCGCGTGGATCTCGTCCAGGATCGTGCAACTCGGGTTCAGACCGTCCTGCGTGCTCGCCTTCGCATTGATCGGCTTGTAGGTGCCGCCGTTGTTGTAGCTGGCGATCGCGTTCGCGAAAGCCTCGAGCCCGAACGCGGTTCGGAGGTCCGCGGTCTTCTCCACCATGGTCTTCGCGACCTTGAAAACTATCCGGGCCTGCTGGCCAGTCGTCGCGCCGGTGATGACCTGCGGCCCGTTCTCGCCTTCGCAGTTCTGGCAGTACAGGCCGATGATCGCGGCCAACGTGCTCTTCGCGTTCTTTCTAGCGATCGCAAAAAGCGCCGTCGTGAACCGCCGCGTGCCGTCCTGCTTCCGAAACCCGAACAGCTGCACCAAGAAGAAGACGTGCGACTCGTGCAGGACGATTGTCGGCGTGTCCCAAGTCCCTTCGACGTGCGGCAGATCTTCGGCGAACAGACACACGTCGCTCGCATGCCACTCATCGAAGTAGAACGGGGCGCCCTTGGCCTTCTTCGCGCGCTTCAGGTCATCCAGGAAGCGCTGGCCGGCCAAGCGCATCCAGATGCCGAACTGCTTCCGATTCTTGGGGTTCGCCGCCCTCTTCGCGTAGTCCTTCGCTATCGCGACGAAATCACGCGGCTCGTTTGCCACGCTGCGAGAACTTGTTTCCTGCCGGCTCTTCACCCACCGGCTTGACCTTGCCCTGCGAGACGGGGGTCAGGCCAAAGTCGTTGATCAGGTTGCGGTACTGCGCAACCATCGACGCGACCGGTGCCTCGCCCGCGGCCCACAACTGGACCAGCTTGCCATGCAGGGCGCACAGTTGCCCGAAGGCCCCGAGACCCGCCTCGGTCAGCAGCTTGTTAGCCACCAGAATCGGCGCCAACCGGTTCCACTCCTTGATGGCATGCGCGTTCGGCATCCAGTCGGGCGGCTCCGGCACATGTGAGACCGGCGGCATTTCGACGGCCGGCTTTTCGTCGCGGCTCGGTTGCACCGTTCCCGAAACCACTTTCAGCGCTCGCGGTTTTTTCGGGTTGGCCATGGATACCTCGACTGGTCAAAAACCAAATTTCTCAACTGCACGCGTGAATAAAAGGCTGAGCGCCCGGTTTCCAGAAAGGACCTTTTCGAAAAAATCCCCTCCCCCCCGGTGTCGCGCCCTCGCAACGTATCATTTGTGCAACATAGTTGCATTAGTGAGACACGTTCTCAAATGGGCCAACCATCCTCACCTACTTGCACAGGGGCCACATAGCCCATGTCCTTGGCTGTCTTCTTGGCGTGACATCCAGTCTCACCAGCGCACAGCACCTGGCAGTTGGCCTCGGTGTCTGGCCTACCCTTGAACACAGGCACCTTGTGATCCAGCTGGAACCCGCGGCCAGGCTTGTCGTTGAACTCGCACAGCTTGCGACACATGGCGCAGCACGGGTCCTTACTCCACACCTTGAGGCGCCTGGCCTGCAGCGCGCGGCCACGGATGCGTCCGTCTCGGTTGTTGAACTTGGCGGTCACGTCGGGCTGAACGGAGGAAGCGCCCGCACCGTCCGCAGGTAAAGTTCAAGTTCATCAACACGGCCCCGGCGAGGAGCGGAAGAAATGAGCGAAGAGAACGAACCTGTAGTCACAGACCATTTCCCTTCTTTGGGCCCCTGTGGCGTTCGCTTATCGGAGAACCTGCAAGCACTTGCGATCGATTTTGAGTCGATGACAAAACCAGGCACAGCCCTGCGCGTGGGTTTTCCGCCATCTCAACTAGGGCAGCTTCAAGCCGCGCTCGCATTTGTGGAGAAGCGACTGGCGGAGGCGCAAGGCGAAGGCACACCGCACAGCCATTGAGGTTGACCTCGGTCATGCTCATGTCGCGTTGACGCGCGAGAACGCCAGCACCTCGGCGCCGGTGTAGTCGGTGGTGATCACGCCTTCCCATTTCATACGGTAGGCGGCATTGGCGCGGGCGACACCTTGCCGGCGGCAGCCTGGCGCGCCTGGAAGGCGTGCACCTCGTCGAGGCTGAATGTGGTGGCGGTCGGGCGGGTGATGCGGTCGTAGATCACGCGCAGGCTGCACATGACCACGACCAGGCCTAGCAGGTTCAGCGCAGAGAGAATGACTAGGGCTTTGTGCATGCGCACCTCACAAAGAAGAAAGCCCGCACGAGGCAGGCAAGGATCGATTGCTCGATCGAGGAGAAAACTGCAAACGATTGCGGTGGTCGGATTCAAACCGACGACATCCGGGGTATGAACCCGGCGCTCTACTTGGCTGAGCTATACCGCTGAAAACAGTCACCTGAGGTCGGCTGAACTTTCAGTCACGACCTCATGCGTTCAGGGTTCATTAATACGAAATTCTTACCCAAAGCAAAATGGCGCGGAACAATTTCCCGTCATGCCAAAAGACTTTTTGCTCCAGCTTCCCCAATTTCGCTTTCCGTACAAGGTGACCGCACCTGATCAACTTCGCTGGGTGTGCGTCTTGACCGGGGCGGGCTTGATCGAATCAGAGAGTTGGCCTCGCTTGAAGATGACCGCGCGCTTCCAACCAGTGAAATACGCCTGGGTGGAGCGAATCACGCCTGAGGGCCTGGAGGAGATCGCGCGCATCAAGTTGGAAGCCATCCGGGCGGCAGATGCAGAACTCGAAGCAAGTCTCAAGCTCCACATAACCTGCCCTGTTGAAATGGCTTCCCCGGTTCGGTCGACCGCGAAAGATTTTTCGAGTCCGACACAACTGCCCAGCAGAGGGAATCGAAATACAGAGCGAGTGCCGCAGACCTCTTGGCACTCCGAAAGCCCATTTGGATGACCGAAAAGAGCCACCGGCGCTACGCGCGGCAATGCTGAGCTATATCGGGGACACAAAAAACCCGCCGGGCTTGCGCACTCTTCAATTGCCAGAAGCACCGAGTTACGATGCTCGGATGGCGCTCTACCAACTGACCTTGTTCTACCCAAGTGTTCGACAGCACGCGGGCTTGCTGCGTGACATTCGGAGTGCCGTTGAGTCCACCGCCGGAAAGAGCTGGCGAGTTGTCTCAGCTGGCGAGCACACTTGCGCCATAGTGTTCGAAACCGACGCTGCACCAGACGTAATACGCGCACGCCTCGGAAATTTCAGCGGTGTCGAGCAGTTTCAGTTCCTACTCGTGGAGATAGCGAACGTGGTCGGCGGGTATCTATCGCAAGAAGTCTGGTCTTGGATCGGCACCCAGCAGGTGGCGATCAAAAAGAGAAAAGCCGCCGAGTCATGACGACGCCGGGCGGCTTTGGAATCTTTGGAGGCAGCTCCGCCATCGACGGTTGAGCTGCTCTTATTGTTCCCGGCTCACCCGGGATTTGTACAGGCCGGACGATTTTAAGCCGGGAACCGGAACGACGTAAAGACTTTTTACTTCGAGACTTCGGATACGGCGATCTTCAAGTCCAGATACCCAGCGATCTGCTTCATCGCCTCCGGTCCCGCCATCGCTTGATGCTTTTCCATGTGGGCCACGAGCCAATCAGCGACCTCCACGTGTTCCTTGAACAGCTTGCTCAATGAGGTGCGGCCGGTGCCCTTGCAGGGCTTGCACTTTACGCCCAGTGTCGTGCTACCCGGGATCACCGTGGCGCCATGCCCGCCGCACGCATCGCAGGTTGGATTCCGATGCCAAGCGACGCAGCCTTGGGCAAGGTCGTAGGCCTGCACGCGGTTGAGTTTGACCTTCATCGCCCTCGCCTGCCGCCAGGCGTCATCGGCCAAGATCTCGACAAGCTCACGAGCCGCGGTACTGTCGCCCAAGAACAAACGCTGCAGCGCCACGGCCAGCGGGAATTCCCGGGAGGCCAGGCCCATCGCTCCCAGCACATCCGAATCTGACCGGGTCGTGCGCTCGTTGATCTCCAGGTTCGTCGACCGAACCGCGCTGGCATAGCGCTCGATCACCTTCATGCGCGCCCTTTCACGGTGTCTTCGATACGGGCGGCTAGGATGCGGCGGCTCCCATCCACCGAAGGGCGTCCCGTGGCATCTGCGAGCCGACGAAGCAGCCGATCAAGCTGAGCGTCAGTCACCTTGCCGTCCTGCTTCAGCAGCAGCGCAAAGCTCGCGATCACCTCGGCCGTCGCGGTGCGGTGGGTGTTCATCGCGTCGTGGAAGAAGTCCGACGCCTTCAGATACTGCTCGAATTCCTTCATGCTCATTGGGAAGCCTCTTGGTCTTGGGTGGAAAACTCGACGAAGCTCAGCGGGTAACGGCGCTGGCTGGTGCGGTACTGCATCGAGGGCTTGTCGAACCACAGCACCTGTGTGAAGTCCTGCACACCGTCCTCGCGCTGCTTCTTCAGGATCAACTTCGCGTCGATGTCGAGCTGTTGTTCCTGCCACTTGGCGACCGCGTCGGGGTCGTTGGGATTGGCGGGCGCTTCGTCCTTCTGGGCGCGCCAGATCGAGAACACGTTGTCCGCGCCATTGACGATGCCGCCGGCGCCGGCCACCTCCATCTTTCCGGGGGCCTCGGACTCGTCGCG
Source organism: Variovorax sp. AC103 (assembly GCF_979254005.1). Taxonomy (NCBI): domain Bacteria; kingdom Pseudomonadati; phylum Pseudomonadota; class Betaproteobacteria; order Burkholderiales; family Comamonadaceae; genus Variovorax; species Variovorax sp. AC103. The sequence continues at coordinate 80,601 of NZ_CEEDFC010000024.1, forward strand.
CAGCTTGCGCGGGTGCGCCACCAGGTGGATATGCACGTTGTGCGTCTTCTTGAACGACACGAGCTTTTGCACGGCCTCGTTCTGCTTCGTGATCGAGCCGGGCCCGTCCTGGGGCACGTCGATCATCATCAAGCTGTCGATGACGAAGTGGCGCACGCCATACCGCCGCGCGGCATAGGCGAACACCTCAAGCAGGCGATCCAGCTTTGCCACGCCCACCAGGTCGAACAGCCAGAGCCGGTCGCGCAGCCACTGCCCCACCGCTCGGATGTATTCGCGCGTCGGGCGGTCCAGGCCGGTGGCCTGCTTGTGGATGCACTTCAGGTGCCGCGCGGTGCCCATCTCGCCCGAGAAGATCACGACGCGCTCGCCCTGCAGCATCAGGCCCAGCAGGATCTGGTCGAGCATCAGGCTTTTGCCGTGGCCGTTGATGCCCGTCCAGCAGGTGTATTCAGCCTGGCGGAAGCGGAACCACTCGAGTTCCTTGTCGATGTACAGGGCCGGCGGCAACGGCGTGCCAGGCGGCGGGTAGAACAGGTTTTCAACCGCCACCGTGTACTCGTCGGCGTTGCGCAGCTCTTCGGGGTCGAGCGGCCGAGCGTCTTCCATCGCTTGCTGAAAGTCGACGGCCTCGGCACCGTCCTGCAGCCACTGGTTGGCATCCTTGGCGCCTAGCCGCACGCGGCGGCAGCGTTCGATCCCCAACCGGTTGATGACCTCGGCGGCTCCCTTGTCGCCCGACTCGTCGTTGTCAAAGCAGACCAGGATGTCGTCGAAGCGCTCGAGCTTTTCCCAGTCGTGTTCGATCCACTGGTGATTACCCGCGCCCTGATTCACCGACAGCGCCGGCACGCGCATCTGATGCAGCGTCATCGCGTCGATTTCGCCCTCAGTGATCGCGACGGTTCGCGCCTTCGGCTCGATGAGGTGCCAGCCGAACAGGCACGGCGCGGCACCCTGCTCCTGGCGCATGTCCTTCTTTTCGTCCGGATTCCGGTACTTGATGTTGATCAGCTCGCCATGCTCGTCGATGAAGGGGAACACCGCGTAGGTCTTGCCGTGCTGCACCAACTCGGCAACCTTGAAGGCCTTGATCGTGTCGTCGGTCAGACCTCGGCCCGTCAGCCACTCGGCAGCCCGGCCGCGCGGCGCTGGTGCGCGCGGACTGTCCGGCCGGCGGTAGGTCTTCACCGGCGGCTTCGGGAAGTCGTCGCGGATGCCGAAGTGGCGCTTGATGTCCTTCAACGCCTCCGCCATCGACTGCCCGCGGCACGCCATCCACAGATCGATCAGGTCGCCGCCGATGTCGCTGGCGAAGTCCTTCCACACACCGGCCTTGTGGCCACGGATGCACACCGAGAGGCTGTCGCCGGGCTCGCCGCTCGTGTTGCCGGCCTTCCACTCGCTGCCGCGCTGCTTGCCCTGCGGCAGCAGCATGCGCGCGACGTCGGCGGCCTGATTGGCCAGCATGTGCTTGATCTCGGCGGCGTTCAAGCGACCTCCTCGGCCGGGATGCGCTTGCCGTCGCGAAATTCGCGATAGTTGACGATGTGACATCGAGCGCTTGCGGCCTCTGCCGGATGGCCGAAGCCAGCAATCTGCCACCACACCCGGCCGTCCGCCTCAATAGGCGCCGGCTTGCCGCCGGGAAGCTCGTCGTCCCACTGCCCTGCGTTGAGCCAGGTCGACGGATGCGGGATGAACCGACCGTTCTCGCGTTTGTCGAGGTGCGGCTTCTGCGCTGCCAGCGCGCCGAGGATCCTGGCCTGCAACGCCTCATCGGGGCAGAGCTTCACCCACGCGTTCATGGCGGCTTGCTTCCCGACCTTTCGGGGATACGCGGCCCAGAACACCGTGAAGCCCGGCAAGCATGCGCTTTTCTCGGCTTCGGCTTTTCGGTCACGCTTCCCCCCTTGGGGGGTTAGGGGGGTATTTGTATTTGGTATCGGAGACGGTAACGGAGACGGAGACGGAGACGGAGACGGAGACGGGGCACTGCCAGATTCAGCTACTGGCACACCACTAGCAGGGTTGGGCAGTCCCACTACTGTGCCCGTGGCACTGCCACTGGCACTATTTGGCACAGCGGCGAGCATGCGCGCGGCGTAGTCAGGCATCTTCCTGGCAGCCTCCGCGCGTCCGTGTTGCTTGCACAGCGCAGCAAAGCGAGACTTCTCTGAACGCGCATCGCTGCCGGCTGCCCAAGGGTTGTGTTCCTCCCAGTCGTGGATCGATCGCCCGCCTTCCTCACCGTCGAGGAAGCCGACCGCCACAAGCTCGCGGACAAAAGCGCCGTCTTCGCCCGGCCAGTCAACGGCGAGCTCAATGTCCTCGTCGCTCATGCCCGTCAGTTCGCCATCGCTGCGGTTGTCGGCGGCCCACAGGAAGAGGCACACGAGATGCCAGGCACCGACAACGCCAGCGCGCCGAATCAGCTTCTTGGTCTTTGGGTGGGCAGGAAGCCCAGTGGATATGCGTGCATCGCTGGTCATCGCCAAGCCCCCATTTCGTGATCGGTCGCCCAGCGGGCATTGCTGAAATTGCCGCGGTGCACTCGCAGCCAGTAGATGAAGTGGACGAACCACAAAATCGCGCGGCGCATCAGTCCCACTCCAGCGTGCGGACGCTCTGCACCGCGCTCAAGTGCTGCTTTGCCATGAGCAACAGCGCGTCCACGTAGTCGGGCGGGAAGCAACGCATGTCTTGACCAACGACGCGCAGGCCGGCATGAGCCATGACTAACGCCAGCTTGTCCAGGTGGTCGCTCAGGAGGCGGGAGACCGTGGACTCGCTAACCCCCATGGCCGCGGCGATGGCCGTCTGGGAGGCTTCGCGCTGAGTCGCCTTGAGGATGCTCGATACGATCTTCCGGGCGCGGTCTTCGGGAGGGTCGACGGTCACGTTGCAGCTCCCTGCAGCTGCGTGCACCTGGTTCCGGCCCCGTGCAGCTGCTTGCAGCTGGCGCAAGAGCCTGCTCTGCGTCTTGCTGGCGCTTCCAGGCAGGCATGCCGAGACTGCGTAGCCATGAACACACGCCACCCCATGCCAGCCGCAACCAACGACCCGGACTTCATCCACAACAGCACGCGGACAACGCTGAGCACCAACGCCGATCCCACTGGCCGAACGCCTGCTCGGGTGACGCTCCGCACCAGCAGGCTTGTGATCCGCTGGCTCGACGGAGATGTCGAAGTGCGATTCGCAGCCCAGGATGTCGACGTCACACCGAGAGGCCGTGCGGCACCGCGCCCGGACAAGCGATGAGCGGCGGGCATCAGACCGTCGCCTTGTGGGAACGAGGCTTTGAGTTGCGAAGCACCTCCCAAGGCACGTCCGGCCGGAGAACCTCGCAAGGAACACCAGTTTCCCGCTCGATGGCTGGGCAGTGTTCCGCCGGCACACGTCCTCTCGTGACCCAGTTGCTCGGCGTACTCGACGCAACCCCAATCAAGCGGGCGAGCTTGCCAAAGCCACCCGCCGCCAGTACCGCTTGCCAGAAGCCTTGCATGACAGATCCCCTTCTAAACACGTTCGAAGCCCATAATCTAACACGAACGCACTTAAAACCTGTGGGAGAATTTCGTTCGTGAAGACCATCGCAGAACGAATCAAGGCCGTCAGGCAGGAGCTGGGCTGGAGCCAAGTGCAGCTGGCGGAAGAAGTGGGCGTGTCTCAGAGCTCGATTGGGAACATCGAATCTGGCTTCAGACAGCGTCCGCGCGAGCTCGTGTCCATTGCGAAAGCACTGCGTGTTTCAGCGGAATGGCTGGAGACGGGCAAGGGGCACAAGATCGAAGGCGCGTCGCTCCGGCTTGTTGGTGGTGACGCAGGGCCTTCAGTGCGGATGCTGGTAGAGCACCTGGCCGAGATCGCTGCTCAGCAGCGGCCGACCCTTCGAAAGAATTTGGCCAACCTGCTGGTTGACCTGATCGAGCATCCGGAAGACACGGCGCTCATCGAACAGACCATTGCGGACATCGAGCGGTTTTTCGGCGCATCTTCGCCCGCGTCGAAGGCTTGATACATTCCGCAGAACTCTGGAGAAACCGCGAATGGAAGATCAGGAAAAAGTCGATCTTTGGTGCCTTCTCAAAGGGCACAAATGGAAGATCACGCAGACCGTGCAAACGGCGAGCCTGGATGAGGTGACATACACCTGCATGCAATGTGACGCTACGTTCACAACGGCCAAAGGCTTAAGTCAGCCACCCGTACGCCCCAAGCTCTGGAGTTGAGGTGCTCATTGGCCCAAGAAGGTCAGTGCAACAGTGGAGCACTCAGTAGACTGATGCCCTTCTCCATCTCATAAGTCGCGCCTCCCTAGTGCAGCGCTCGGAATCGTAGTGCCTAGGTCGGCATCAGCACGCAGTGGCGGAGGACCGAGGATGGCGACCGCCGCAATTTTGAGGCATGCGCTTTTCTAGCGCGGGTGCTCGGAAAGCTCGAATACGGATTCTGCAGTCGTGATTGCCCCTATCGCAGCGTACTCAGAATCCAGATACGCTCGGCGTCACTGGAGGCGGAAATGCTGGAATTGCTCGACACGGGACGGATTGCACACAGGTTTGGCAAGTGGCGCTGGGCCACTTACTTCGCTGCCGCGGGGTGCCTGTTCTTGATCGGCTTGGCGGTCACTGAGCTACTGATGATCCCTGGCCGTATGAGTCCGGCCGCAGCCGACACAACTCTTGCGTTTTGGACGTTTACCGCCTTCTGTGTGGCCTCACTGCTCATGATCGTCTACAGCATTCGACTCTGCTACATCGACGAGATGCACGGCGCATATATCGAAGAGGCCGAGCACTACAAGCGTCACGGCTGGTAGAGCAACTGCAAACACCCCTGGAAGCCCGCCTAGCGCGGGCTTTCTCATGCCCGGGCCGGAATCGAACCGGCACACCTTTCGGTGGGGATTTTGAGTCCCTGCCTACACGGTAGGTAAGCGCTACGCCGGGTTTTTCCCACTTTCGATGAGTGCTTGGTGATAAGCAAGGGCCGCAGAAAGTTCGTCGAGCGGCCATGCTGCAATCTGCTTGGATGCCGGATCCCATCCGCTCTGAATTCCCACCGCGGCATAGTCAAACGTGCTGCGGTCATCCGAGATCCAAAACCCGAAGACTGGACCGCCGCTTGTCCCGGCAATCGTGGTGATACCGGAACTCCCGAACTCATCACTCTCGATCTGTCCAAACATGCGCCGCTCCTCGCTGCGTAGCTTTTCGACCACCTGAAAAGGTTCGAGTGGCCTGACGGGAATACAGAACAGGACTTGGTTTACCCGGTCACCTCTCTGGACTGTCTTTTCCGCTGGCACGCCGACAAGGCCCATACGATCGAACGGCGTCCCGCTGAGCCGCTCAAGGTCAGCCGTCAAGTCGAGCGGCCTGATCCCGTTGGCCCGAAGTGTCCTCAGGTGGAAGGGAGCTATGGGCGCGCTGGCAATGTCGGGACCGGAGGGATCAAATTCCGAATAGCTATACACCCAGTCCTCCAGTCGCAGTTCCACAGTAAAGGACCGGAAATACGGGCCGCCAGCAAATGCATCGTTGACGTCCCAAGCGGCGATCACATAGCCGTGGGCCTTCAGTTCCTTCATCTCAAGAACGCAGTGGCCAGCCGTCAAAAAGTGCCATGTGCCCATGAAGCTTACAACGAAGGCCGAATATGAACGCACCTGTCGTTGCCCCGCTGAAGTCTCGAAAACCACCAGCATGCTCACAAAGTGCTTGCCAAGGATCTTGAGCAAGCTGAGAGCGTCGTCAGAGAACAGCGCAGAAGCCGGATAGGGATACAAGGAGTACGTCCTGTCAACAGGTTGATGATCCTCCCGAATTCTGGCGTTTCGCGACAGCCGCTTCCTCAGCATCAACCATAGTCGCCCTTCCCTCGTGTTGATGGCAATATCACGGGTGTGATCAATCCGAGAACAACTAACCGTGAGTAAGCTGCTGAAGTGGAAGGAGTGGCTCACTCTGCCGGAGGCTGCGGCTCATTTCTCCGCTGTGCTTAAAGAGTCCGCCACCGAAGCGGATCTGCTTCGCTTAGCGCTCGATGGGCATCTCAAGCTCTCAGTCAACCTGGTGAACTTTGCATATGGGAGGCGAGGCAAAGTTACGCCGATCGCAGAGGCAGGCACGAGGTCCATTCCAATACCGGTAACGCTACACGAGGATCTCTCTGAACCCGACTCGGCAGGAAGGCGGCAGCGAAGGGCAGACGCTCCAAACCGTGGCTGGGTGGAGACGCAGTTTCCAAATGGCTCCGTGATTAACGACGCGGAGACCATCCTATTTGGCGACGAGGTCCGAAAGATGGAGGGAATTTGGGACCTACCGATGATCGGTGGAGAGCGCATCGACGTCGAGCAGATGCTGCAGGAGCAGATCGGCGGTCCCGACATCGAACTCGTCAATATTGATGGAAGCCTTCTAGCGCGCCCAACGGATCGGAAAGAAATCTGGCAGGTGATGGAGCCGTTCAAGAAAAAGGAGATCAACCGCGCTTGGTACAACGACCCAACGCTACCGCAGTACACGGGAAAAGTAGTTAATGACTACCTGCCCGCTCCGGGTCTTCCCGACCGTTCACTGGTAGTTGTGCGGACTGGCGAGCTTCAACGGTTCCTTGCGGAGGCAACGGGCCGCGCGCTCGCGCCAGACCGAGGTCACCTCTGGCCGGCTCACGACACAAGCAAGCTTGCGGCACTTCGGCATGCGGCGCACGAGTGGTGGAGTACCTACGAGGAAGGAATTACTGAGCCGCCAACAAGCAAGGAAATCGCAGCTTGGCTGGTGAAAAACCACGACATCTCTGACGAGTTGGCTAAAGCCATGGCCGCCATTCTCCGGCCAGACGGACTCAAACCTGGTCCAAGGCCTCGCAGTCGTATTTGACCCTCGAGCAAGAAACGAGTGCATGTGAACTTGGATGGTCCGCTTAACTAGGGCAATTCATCCACCTATCTATTGCAGGCTTGTCGACGTCCAATGTTCCAATACCGCAGCACATTAGATGCAGCGCGGGCATGTTGGAGGTCGATGATGGAAAGCAAGCCGCAGCGGGAGCAGGGATCACTCTTGGCAGTCAACCGATGCTGGGGTGGTGGCCCTGATACAAATCAAGGTTTTCAGGCGATCCCGCCACTAGGGATCTGGGGTCTTGACTGCATGCCGTCAGCATCGCGGCATGCGTTCCACGACATCGGGCAAACACAATCAACTGGGCGGCGCCTGCATTGGCAATCCATGGTGAACATTGCAGTCGACGTCGTTACGTCACTGCATGTCACTTTTGCTCCAATTTCTCGAGCCGCCTGCGAATGTCGGTCAAGTCAGTGCCACTGCGGCGAAGAGCAAGGCCTTCGAAGACAAGTTTTCGGATGGCCATCTCCATGCTCAGCCCTTCTTCCTCCGCAAACTTCGCTATCGCATCGTAGTGCTCTGGCGGAATGTCGAATGGATACACCGAAACACCAGTTGGGTAGTTCGGGACATCACCGGCAGCGCCCACCGGCCCACTCCCATGAGCCAACCACTCGAACTCCACGTTGAGCGCTTTCGCCAATTTGGCAACGACTTCCGCCCGCGGCGCGCTACGCCCCGCCTCGTACCGAGAGATCTGAGCAGCAGCTACCCCACTCACCTCGGCAAGGTTCTGCTGACTCCAGCCCAGGGCTGAACGCGCCTTCACCAACCGCAGCCTAAGCGTTTCGTCCATCAAGAGTAAAAAATAGTCATGAAGAGTATTGACCAGTAGCCGAGCATATGGGACAGTACGTCATCCTACTGTTCAGTACCAATTAGTACCACCTCGGAGATTCTATGCCTACTAAGACCACACCGACCGGAAGACGCAAGCCGCCGTTCTCGCTCGTGCTCACAGACGAGCTCGAAGCCTTTTTGCGAGCCAAGGCGGACGCTGGCTATCGGTCACTCACCAAAGAAATCACTATGCGACTTGAACACTCGCGAATGTTGGATACCGAGGGATCGAGGTGCCGAACAGCATGAACACGCTCAGCAAAGCGCTTTACGAGAATTCGAAGCTGCCGCAGCGCCAAATGCGGCAGTCAGAAAAAGGTGAGGCCATGTTCGCGCCAACGAACACAGCCTCGATGAAAAACCACCCCGCTAAGGATAGGACTTCACATGGTCAAGGTTAGCACGCGCCCACAAATCGACGCAACCGCGTTCGCCCCTCCCACTTTGCTTGAGGACCAAGCACTGACGGAGATTACGGTCGACACCCCGCTGCCCAACGGAGGCAACTTCGCATTGCACCTCGTCTTTGATGCCGCCGCGGACATCGAGATTCTTGCAAACGAAGTGATCTCCCGCGCAGACGCCTTGGAGCCGGCGGAAGGTGTGGTGATTCGCGCCATGGTTGCCCGCATCCATGCGATGAATTCAATCCTCCTCAGTTATCTCGGCCACGACGACGTCACCATTGGTGAAGCCTATCGCAAGATTCATGGCTTCACCGCTGAACTGCCCGAGGGGAATCTGCAATGAACGCCGTGCTGCACAAGCCCCGCACCAAGGCTACAAAGCGCCCTGGCTTCGTCGCCAAGACCGACCCGCCGCTGGTCACCATCGCAGACATCCGCCAATGGATTCACGCGGCTGAGGGAAAGATTGAGACCGCCTATGACGCTGCTGAGCGCGGAGAGCTAGTCGATGTACTGCTGAGTCACATCAACCATGACATCATTCTTTCCCCTTGGGAGATCATCCAGCGCGTTGACCTGACCCAAGCGGATGCAAGGCGTGTTTACATGGCGTTGGAGCCGGTTTTTGCCTGCCTCAGCGCCGCCGCCACGCTCGCCAAGGGAACGGTCCTGCACGCCACCCTTGACGAGGCGTCGAAGTTGCTTGACGCCGCGCTGAACGCGCTCGATCCAACGAACGATGCGGTGCGGGAGTTGCCAAAAGGAGGCCACGCGCACGACTTCGAACGCGGCAGGGATCTCGCAATCCAGATGATGAAGTCCATTGCCCCGAACTCAAGCTCTCACGAGGGTTACCGCAGCCACCGCGAGGCTGGCGAGATCCAACGGAATTTCGTGCTGGATGCCTTCGATAAGGTGCTGTGTGACGACTCGTTGAGCGCTGGATTCACTGCCGTTCTTTCGGCGGCTCTTGGCGGCGTAAGCCAGGATGCAGATTACTACCAGGCGATGACCTTGGAAGAGACCGAAGCGGGCGAACCCGGTCCGACCGGAACACAAGGCGAAGAATTCGAATCAACCCCTTCGGTCTCTCAGAAGCTGGTTTTCGAGGCGACCGGCATCGAAGAGAACGCGTACTTCATGGTCAGCGAAGTGATCGCGATCATCCAGGCTCGTCTGCACGATGTGGGCAAGGACATCCTGTACGGCGCCATGTACGTCGCTGAACGCGCATACGAAATCCTTGGGGAAGGCGTCGCGGCTCGCAACGTTCGGATGTGCGAGGACGCATCCGCCCCGTTGGCCGTGGCCATTACAGTGCTGGACGCGGCTCTTGAAGCGCATGACGACGTGGCGCTGCATGGCGCATCGCGCCTCCTTGGATTCGCTAAGGAATCGCTTGACGACGCGATTGCGAGGACGCGGTGAAAGCCGGCATGACCACCGGCAGCACGCGCAAGCCAGGGCTCAGACTCGTGCCGAAGCCCCAAGCTACGATCAATGCCGACCTAGTGGCTTTCACTGTGATGGAGCACATCGACAAGAACTTCGCGGCGATCTGGAGTGCGGTTCCCGTCGGTGCGCGTGGGAACATTCGAAACGCGATCGTTCGCGCCGTCTTGGCCGAGGCGGTGCGCATGGGGACGCCCGCGTGAGCGCTGACCTTTTCCTGAACGATGCCGAACTGGCAAAACTGACGGGATTCAAGATCAAATCCAAGCAGATCGCCCGGCTTCGCGCGCAGGGGATCGCCTTCCGCGTGAATGCCTCGGGTCACCCCGTGGTCACGCGCGCCACCGTGGAAGGCCGCAGGGAGCCCGCCGAAGCACAAGCAGGTTGGACGCCCGGCCTTGTAGGCGCCTGAGATGGGACGCAAGCCGACGCGCTGGGCAAACCTGCCCAAGGGGATGCGTGCCCGCGAGCGCGGCAAGCTCATTCATTACTACTTCGACACGGGCGGCAAGCCACGGCGAGAAATCCCGCTCGGCTCTGACTACGTGATCGCGGTGCAGAAGTGGGCCGACCTGGCGAAGCGGGCCAAGCCGGAAGCGGCACAGGGCACGTTTGCGCATGTCGTGCAGTCCTACTGGGCGCAGGAGATCCCGAAGAAGCAGCCGCGCACCAGGCGGGACAACGAGAAGGAAAGGGATTGGCTGCTGAGGTTCTTCAACACGCCGCCCGCACCACTCGACAAAATCGAGCCGAAGCACATTCGGCAGTACATGGAATGGCGGGTGAAGGAGGCCCGCAAGGCGGCTGAAGCGAAGAACGCCGAGCGCGTGAAGTATGGGCGGCCACCGATACCGATCCCGCCGAAGCTGGGCCAGGTCCGAGCCAACCGCGAGAAGGCGCTTTTTTCCCACATCTGGAACTACGCGCGCTCATCGGGTTTCACGCGGCTGGCCAACCCCTGCACGGGCGTGAAGGGCTACACCGAAGAGGGGCGCGATGTCATGGTTGACGACGAGACGCTGTCGCGGACCATGGCGCGTGCGGGCGAGCCGTTGCGGTTCGCGTTGCGCCTGGCGCACCTGACTGGCCAGAGGCCCGCGGATGTCCTGCGGATGAGCGACGCCCACATTGCGAACGGCATGCTTCACGTTCGCCAAGGCAAGACAAAAGCGAAGCTGCGGATGGAGATCGGGGGTGAGTTGGAAACGCTGCTGGAAGAGATCAGCGCGTTCAAGGCCGGGCTCGGGTCGACCTCGCCCGCGCTGCTGGTGAACGAGACCGGCAAGAAGCTCACCACGGCCATGCTGCGGCGGCGGTTCGATGACGCGCGCGCTCTGGCTGGCGTCCAGGGGACCGCGTTTCAGTTCCGCGACCTACGGGCTAAAGCCGCCACGGAGGCGGACGAAGACGGCGGCACCAGGCAAGCGCAGGGGCTGCTGGGCCACACCACCGAGGCGATGACGGCGAACTACATCCGACACAAGGTCGGAAAGAAAGTGAAGCCGCTGCGATGATTTGCGGAACACCTTCGTGAATTGCGGAACACCGCTACAGACTTTGTAGCAAAGTATCCAGCAAATACGGGGTTTGGTGGTAGGCCGTGATGGGCTTGAACCATCGACCAACGGATTATGAGTCCGCTGCTCTAACCAACTGAGCTAACGGCCCACGCGGCACGATTCTATTCGCGGCGCGCAGCCTACTTGCGATGACTCAGCGCGTTGGTCACCAGGCGCGACGTGATGTCGACGATCTGGATCATGCGTTCGTAAGGCATTCGCGTCGGCCCGATCACGCCCAGCGTGCCCACGACCTGCCCGTCGACCTCGTAATTGGCGCTCACGATCGACAGCTCTTCGAACGGCACCACCTGGCTCTCGCCGCCGATGAAGATACGCACGCCTTCGGCCTTGCTCGACACGTCGAGCAGCCGCATGAGCTGGGCCTTCTGCTCGAAAAGCTCGAAGGCACGGCGCAGTTGGCCCATGTCACTGGAGAAGTCGCTCACCGCGAGCAGGTTGCGCTCGCCGGAGATCACGACATCGTCTTCCTGCGCTTCGGTCAGCACCTCGGAGCTCACCTGCACCGCCGCCTGCATCAACGTGGCAATCTCGCCGCGCAGCGTTTCGATTTCGGACTGAAGCTTGTCGCGCACCTGCTCGATGGTCAGGCCCGCATAGTGCGCGTTGATGTAGTTCGAGGCTTCGACCAGTTGCGACTGCGAATAGTCGGCTTCCGGAAAGATCACCCGGTTCTGCACGTCGCCGTCGGGCGACACGATGATCACCAGCAGCCGCTTTTCGGAAAGGCGCAGGAACTCGATCTGCTTGAACACCGAGGCGCGCCGCGGCGCCATCACCACGCCCACGAACTGCGACATGTTCGACAGCAGGTTGGCTGCGTTGGCAATCACCTTCTGTGGCTGGTCGGGCGCGAGACTCGGTGCGGTCATGTGCTCGCGCTGGGCGGTCAGCATGGTGTCGACGAACAGGCGGTAGCCGCGGTGCGTCGGGATGCGGCCCGACGAGGTGTGCGGGCTGGCAATCAGCCCCAGCCCCTCGAGGTCGGACATGACGTTGCGGATGGTTGCGGGCGACAGGTCCAGCCCCGCCGAACGCGACAACGTGCGTGACCCGACGGGTTGCCCGTCGGCAATGTAGCGCTCGACGAGCGTCTTGAGCAGCAACTTGGCACGGTCGTCCAGCATTGCAAGATTTTAGTGTTGTACGTTAAAAAATTCGGTCGGCGACGACGAGACTAGCTCAACCTTCGATACCGAGCGCCGCCCCATCCCCGCCGACCAACCCCGCCCCGCATCAGAGCAGAGCGAATCGCAGTAGCCGACACATCGAGCAACACCGCGACTTCACCGAGCGTAAACCCCTCGCGATACAGCACCGCAGCCAGGTCGGCCACCTCACCAGTGACCAGCGGCTGACGACCAAAGAGCACTCCTCGTGCACGCGCTGAGACGCGGCCAGCCTCGCACCTCTCTCGAATGATCGCCCTCTCAAGCTGCGCGACCGCACCGAGTATCTGAAGCACGAACTCACCCATCACAGACGAGGTATCGATGGGCTCAGTCAACGACTTCACAGAGCAACCTGCCAGCTTCAAGCGGTCAAGCAGATGGAGCAAATCCTTAAGGCTTCGCGCCAGTCTGTCGAGCTTGTAAACGACCAAGGTGTAGCCAGGCTGAAGAAACGCAAGCGCCTTATGCAACTCGGGCCGAGGGCCTACGCCACTGGTCTTTTCCGAGTAAATGCGACGCACGCCAGCACCACGCAGCGCATCAAGCTGCATCCTTGTCTCTTGTTCGTTCGTGGATACCCTCGCATAGCCAACCAGCATCAGCTCGCCTCACTCCGCGCTATTATTTTCATAGCATAGTACATTTAGCTACAACACGTTGAGGAGCAGGAATGGGAAGGCAACTACAGCAGTTCGAAGCGGCCATCTTGCAAGGGCTGATCTTCCAGGCGGTGATCGGGGCAATCGTCACGGCGATCATGTTCTGGGTGCTGTACATGGTCGTGAAAGCAGCGGTAAGAGACGGAGTGAGAGAGGGTCTGGCCCACGGTAGAACTGGAGGTCGACGGGAACCGGGGAAGACGACGAATACGAGCCTTCCAGACATGCGCGCGGATTGATCAATCTGACGAACTGCCGGGTACAGGGCGCGCGAAGGTCTTACCCCCGCAAGCGGGTCCCCGAACTTCCGGCTTAGCAGGAAGGAGGCAAGTTCAAGGGGACGACGAACTGGGCAACGAGTAGCGAGGGCGGCCCGCGAACCGTCCGCCCCGCTAGCGCAGGGCTACCGGCCCGCGCTTGCCCTCGCATATCGGGCCATGACCTCAAGCCGTTCAGAGGGTGGCAACTGACGGCACAGGCTGACGACGCGCGCCCACCTCGGGTCGAAGGTCTTCGGGGCCTGCTTGGCGGGTTTTGTCGGCTTGGTGAGGGCTAACCATGCCTGGGCCCAGAAACCGAGCTTCTCGGGCTCAAGGAACCGGCCCTCGACGTGCCAAGGCGACAGCACCGAATGCGAACCGTGGGGATAGTCAGCCACGAACACCTGCCGAGTGTCGTAGCAGGCCTCAAGGTCCTTGCCGGTGTAGGTCGCCCGGTCAGCGGCCATTTCCTGCGGGTTGGTGCCCATGCGCGCGACAGCCAGGTGGAAACGCGGCAGATAGCCAGCCTTATCGCCGAACAGCAACGCCAGCAGCCAGCCGATGAACGGAATGCGCACCTTGTCGAATCGGGTGTGGCGCACGGTCTGCTCGATGAACGATTCGCGCAACTGCTTATCGACCTGCAGCACGTTTTGCATGATGTAGTAGGTATCCCACCCGTGCTTTCTCGCGTGGGCGAAGAAGTCAAGCGTGGCAGCGCGTTCCTTGTCGGCGAAGGTGCGCGTGTTGAGCCAGGTGGCCATCTCATCGAGAAACAGCCCGCCGTTCAAATCCTCGTCGTAGCTGTCCGGGTTGCCATGGCCCGCGGCGAGCAGATCGAAGGCGCTCGGCTTGTCCGGTATGCGCACGTAGGTCAGCTTGGAGTGCACGCCGAACATGGCCTTGAGGTTGATATCAAGGTTGGTGGCACAGCGCCGCTTACGCTTCAGGTACCGATCGCGAAACAGACGCACGGCGTTCTTGCTCTTGCCGGTACCCTTTTTGCCGGTCAGTGCGTAGTCGGTCATTTGGAGAAATTCTCAATGCCGATCCGCTGAATCTTCCAGACGCTGGAAGCGATCCAGACCGAGGCAATGCAGGCCATTACAGCGCTAGCGTTCTGCGGAATGAACATGCCCAAGCCCATCCAGAGATAACGAACCCAACCAGCGCCGACGCTGACACTGCCGAGCATGCCGTACAGCGTGCTGCAACACACGAACACGGACGCGATGAAGAGGCCGGCGACGCTGATCCATGTGACGTACGCCGCTAGCTTGAGCGCGCTGGTGTAAGCCATCTGCGTGGCGAACAACGTAGCCAGGCCACTGGCGAGAGAGCCGATGAAGGCAGCGAGTAACGGCATATCAGAAACTCCTCTTGATCATTCCGAAGCACAGAAACAGACCCGCACCGGCCCACACGATAGCCATCGCGTTGCGCACGCCATCGACCACCCCGCACGCATCGAGCTTCAAACCACCCACCGACTGCGGAAGATCGAAGGTCTCGCACGCAGCAACGGGAGGAGCCCAGAACATGGAACGCACGGGCTCGAAAAATCCTTTGTCACCGGTGCCAGCCGCCTTCTGCAATTGCTCCTCGTTCTTGCCCTTCGTCTCGTCCATCTTGGCCTTGGCAACGTCATAAGTCGTACCTACACCCTCCGGCGTGCCCTTCTCGTTGATCTTCACGTTGCATTCGGCCTGACCGGGTGCGCCACATGGGTCCTTCTCCTCCTTGCCATCGGAATTGATCTTGCCACCAGTGCCGCTCGCAGACCCACCAGCACTACCGCCTTTGCCGCCCACCGCAGCCGCAGCAGGACCACCATCGTTGCCTCCCGTGCCTGTGGCAGGCGTCGGACCAGCGCCACCCGTAGCACCAGTGCCAGAGGTGGCCGGAGTACCGGCGGGAGGGTTACCCGCGATGGGCGTAGCGCCATCAGGCAACGGCTGTTCCTTGGTGATCACGGGCTTTTCCGCTGTGCCATAACAACCAAGCTTGCCGTCAATCTCACCGACATACCCAGGACACGGCGATATCGGCGCACTCTTATCTGTCGCAACCGTAGGCGTTGTGCACTCGCTGCCCCTGCCAACTCCCTCGAAAGGCGCGCTGACTCGATACATGCCATTGGGAGCGGGAACTTGAGACTTCTGAGGCACACCCGCCAGCGTGAGATTTACACCAACTTCACAGCCCGCCACACACGCAACCGAACCCGATGGTGGGACGGAGATCCCGTTGCCACCGACCCAAGCTCTGTCATTGTCATTTGGAGTTCGCGTCCAACCAAGTGTCCAGTTAACAGTAGCTGGCTTGTTTAGTTGAGAAGCACACTTATTCACATCAGGCACACACTGCGACCCGCTCTCTTTGTATCCGGAACTGCACTGGCAGCCACCAGTCACACCAACGCTGTTCGCCGGACAACCCTGTATGACGCGCGTCTGCATCGTGCTAGTCCGCTCGAGGGTCCCCCCACCAACCGACGGCTTCAGCGTCAATTGATAACGCACAGCATCAGTACCTAAGGCGCAAGCCAGCACGGAAACAGATTGCGTCGTACTGGCGTTAATCCCGAGCGTGCGTGTTGCACCCACCGCGCAAGCGTCAACCATGGTGCTGCGCCAGTTCGCCTCCACCATCGTTGTTTCAGACCCGCCAGGCGCGCCGTACTGCGTTTGATTCCCTGTAGGGATGATGGCGTTAGACGAGCCAGCGCAAAGGGCCAGCAAGAGGCCCAAAACGCGCAGACCAATCAGCCTCACCACACCTGACTCCCACAGACGCCAATGACGGTCCCGCAGGCTCGAATGCGGTCCTTGAAAGGGTCAGCGGGACGATTGGTGGCTGCACAGGCCACAAGGGCGAGAGCGATGAATGCGAGGGCGATGCGGTCCATAGAAGCTCCAGACGTTTACCACTGCACACCCCGAGGGGTGCACAGCAGAAAAAGCCCGAGGCTGATGCTTAGGCGGCGCCGCGAGCGCGCTTGATCCACTTCACGCCGATCATGATGCCGACGACCGTCACAGCTAGGCCGAACATCACGGGACCGAAGCCGGTCGAGCTGGTGCTGAGCGACGACACAGCGGCCAATGCGTCCGCCGGATCGGCAGCGAACGAGGATGCGGCCGCGCCGAAGGTTGCGACACCGGCACCGATGCGTGCGAATTGCTTGTTCATTTCTCTCTACTCCATTGAAACCGCGACGTTGCGGCGTTGAGCCCTGCACGCAAGGCTCAGCGCTGAAACTTCATCAGGCCGCGTACAAAGTCCGCTTGATTGCGCGAACCTTCCAGCCGAGGACATAGCCGGTCATCCAAGCCAGCAAAAACGCGCCAACCATCGTCATTCGGTGCACTCCTTCGAGCAGCCAGGCATGGCGGGCATCACAGCGGTCACGGGCACTGCGCCGGTCCATGGGTTCTTCCACTTGCTCAGCAGATGCACGCCACCCCAGACGAGGCCGAGAACGACGATCCATGCAGTGATGCGGGCTTTCATGCGGTGTCTCCAGCCAGGTAGCCGAGGCCAAACGTGATGACGGTCGAGACCGCGTAGAGAACGTCCATCAGCGTTGCAAATTGATCGGTGGTCATCGCTTTTCCTCAATGCACGGTGACGGGCTCAGGAAGCCACGAGAAGGGGCCGGTGGGCGATCCAGCGTCATTGCCGAAGTCGAATCGCGGCGTGTTGCGCACTCGCATAAAGCTCGAAAAACCGCCGCCTGTTGGTGCGAACTCAGATTCGAGAAGCTGGCCGGTCTCAGCATTGATGTAGCCGCCTCCCTCCGCAGGTCGGAAGCGGTCTTGCACCGAAGCATTCCCCTGCACATACG
The DNA here is from genome assembly GCF_979254005.1 of Variovorax sp. AC103. Taxonomy (NCBI): domain Bacteria; kingdom Pseudomonadati; phylum Pseudomonadota; class Betaproteobacteria; order Burkholderiales; family Comamonadaceae; genus Variovorax; species Variovorax sp. AC103. The sequence continues at coordinate 97,738 of NZ_CEEDFC010000024.1, forward strand.
CAGGCCACAGAACCCAGCGCTTAAAAGCAGCGCCAGCTTGATCAAGGCCACCGACACCAGAGATTCGAGCGCCACGAGGGAACCCTCCTATGCTTTTGCTTTCGAGCTTGCTGGCGTACTTCATGAGGTAGCCGATGGGCTGGGTTGCTTTCTTGGTATTCGATGCACCGTGCGGCCACCAGGCGGCCTCGTAGACGCCCTTTCGCTTGCGGCGACGGTCGGCATAAGGCATCGAGACACCATCGGGCAGGAAGAAGATGCAGTGGTAGTGCAGGACGCCACGGCCAATGCCATCGGCACGCTTGCTTCCGTCTTGAATCTCTGCGACCCAGACATAGCGCAGCCGCTGGCCGGGGCACCGGTCCTTGAACCACTCGCGCACCTTGCGGATGTAGTCGGACACATGGCGCGGCTTCCAAAGGGTCTGACCGGTGCCAGCGTCCTTCTTGTCCGCATAGGTGAGGGTCACCATCACGTTATTTGTCGGCGGTGCCTCTACGAGGTTCATCAGGCACTTCGCGCCCACGCCGATGGCCTTGCGAAGACGGGTGACACGGGCTTGCGCCCGGTCGATGGTGATGCACTGCTCTGCCCACCGCATGGCGGTTGGGAGAGCAGCAAAACCACTTGTTGATACTGAGACAAGCCCGCGCGCTGCGCGCGCTTCTGCAGCCTCACCGGCCAGCGCGAATTCGCGAGCCGAGAACGCACGGAGGGCTTCGACGGATGCGGCGCGCGCGGCATCGACTTGCGCCTGATGCGCGCCAACGTAATGACGGCCCAGGTGCGCAACGAACTGGGGGCCGCGATCCGGCTTGATGGGGCCAATAAGGTAGCTCATGCACCGATTCCGTTGATCCAGAGAACGGCATTGGCGACAAGCCAAATCGAGCCCAGCAGGTACGTGGGCAAGAGCGCGACGCCGAGCGCCACAGCGATGCAGTGCCAGAGCTTCACAGCGTCGCCTCGATCAGCGATGCCGCCAGCACACGCAGGTTGCGCGCGATGACTTCTTCGTAGGGGGACAGAGCGCGAAGCTCGCCACCGTCGCGGGCTTCGAGCCAGTAACGGAGGCGGAGGAAGTTGCGGGCCTGTGCGCTCACTCACGCTTCTCCTTGACACCACCAGGAGCGAACAGCACGTGATGCGCTTGTTCTTCCGTGAGGCCGGAGTGCCGGGCATAAAGCCGCACCAGATCGTTGGCACGATGCACAGCTTCGACCGATGCGTTGACGGCATCGCGGGCGCATTCGCCCAGGTCGAGCAGAAGCTGTTCGGGTGCCGGGCACTTCACAGCGACTTTCCGACGCTCAACCTTCGTCGCGTACGCGGACATTTCGGCCAGAGTCGTATTCACAGCGACCTCACGCAATCAATGGCGATCTGCTGGTACGCGCCGATATCCGCGACACGAGAGAACATGTCCATCAACACCACGATGCAGAAGAGCAACGCAGCAGCGCTGATCAAGATGTTGCAGGCGATGCGCGAGCCGTCGAGCAAGTCATCCACCGTCAACAACTTGAGCGGCTTCACAGCGACTCTCCGGCCACCGGCACACCATCCGCCAGGTATGCAATGTCGATATCGGCAGGCGCGTGGTTGTCGCCGAGCGAGATCGTCACTTCGAGCGAGTCCGCGCCATGCTCGTTCATGCCTTCAACGAGCAGCGCCAGTAGCGAGGCTTCGAGGTTGACTCGACGCACCGCGCTCAAGACCTTGGGGTCTGCGAGCATGGTGCAACCCTCAGGCGGTCTTAACGCGAGCGGCGACCGGAGTCAGCCGGACGTTGCGGAGCAGCAACTTGCCGTCCACGACTTCGAACGCCGAGGGGTGCAGGGTGTAATCGCCAGCAGCGTGGGGAGCTTCGTCGCGGTTCAGCAGGAAGCCGAACTTTTCGGGGTAAAGCGCCGGATTGCCATCGCGATCCACGGTGTGAGCGTAGGCCGTCTGCTTGCGGATCGACTGTTGGGAACCGTCTTTCTTCGACGTGTAGGGAATGGTTTCGGCCGTGGCCTGTGCGATGGTGATGCGGATCATTTGGCTGACTCCAAAAGTCGTGCGACGTTGCACGCGAAGGCCCTGCACGCAGGGCTATCGTGTGAAACGTCAGACGCGGAAGCCCGCCCCGGACTGGCCGTTACGATGCGGCCCTATGACCGTCAATCCCTTGCTCTTTTGGTCCATTTGCGCGATGGCGGCTATCGGCTTCGTGCAAGCGCTCGCCACCGTCTTCAAACGCGAACCGGAGACGAGTTCACTGTTCGACAAACCGGTGGCACCCGATGGATTCGTCTGGGTGCTGGTGCCAGTGGCGGACGCAAAGAGGTTGGATCGGTGATGCAAGGCGGCTCCTGTTGCGTTAATCACAACGATTAACGTCACGGAGAGTAACCATTAATCACCCTGTTTAACAAGCCTTCCGTATGATTCCACAGCTTGAGTTACCGTTAAACAACATGAGGACTTGTCTGATATGAAAACGACCATGAATCTGCTAAGCACCGCAGAAAAGGTGCGCGATCTGTCGGCGTGGGCACGCGAACTCGGCTTATCGAAACAAGCGCTCTACAACTGCAAGTACCGAGAGCATCTGAGCCCAGCGATTGCGGGAGCCATGGCGGAGCATCTGGGCGAGGACGTCGATAAGTGGATCGTCATCGCAGCGTTGGAATCTGAGAAGGACAGCGCCTGCAAAACGCGCATGGTGTCGCGAATGCGCAAGGTTTTGATGTTGTAATTTGTGAGATATGACCTCTCGCTTCCGTTACGTCGCCCTGATCGGCAAATACCAGGCTTCCGGCGCCCGAGCGCAGGCGGACGCACGCGACGGGGTGATGGAAGACATCGGCACATTTCTCGAATCGCAGGGCTGCACGGTTTTCGTCGAGCGCTCGACCTGCGAAGAGGCAGAGGAAGACGAAGGCGCCCCGGCCCATCCGCGCTACGAAGCCCTGTCGGTCGAAGAAATCGGCCAGCGCTGCGACCTCGGCCTGGTGGTCGGCGGTGACGGCACCATGCTCGGCATCGGCCGGCAGCTCGCGAGCTACGGCATTCCCTTGATCGGCATCAACCGCGGCCGCCTCGGCTTCATCACCGACATTCCGCTGGACAACTACCAGGCCACGCTGATTCCCATGCTGGCCGGCGAATACGAAGAAGACCACCGCAGCCTGATCCACGCGCGCGTCATGCGCGACGGCGTCTCGGTGTTCGACGCGCTCGCCATGAACGACGTGGTGGTCAACCGCGGCGCCACCTCCGGCATGGTCGAGCTGCGCGTGTCGGTCGGGCGGCACTTCGTGGCCAACCAGCGCGCCGACGGGCTGATCATCGCCACGCCCACGGGCTCGACGGCCTACGCGCTGTCGGCCGGCGGCCCGCTGCTGCATCCGGCGGTGCCGGGCTGGGTGCTGGTGCCCATTGCGCCGCACACGCTGTCGAACCGCCCCGTGCTGCTGCCCGATGCCGACGAGATCGTGATCGAGCTGGTCGGCGGGCGCGACGCCAGCGCCAATTTCGACATGCAGTCATTGGCCTCGCTCGCCATCGGCGACCGCGTGGTGGTGCGCCGCTCCGACTTCCGCGTGCGCTTCCTGCATCCGCGCGGCTGGAGCTATTTCGATACCTTGCGCAAGAAACTTCACTGGAACGAAGGGGGCTCCTGACATGGCGCTGCGACGCATCGCACTGCGCGACTTCGTGATCGTGCGATCACTCGAACTCGACCTGTCCGGCGGCTTCACGGTCTTGACCGGTGAAACCGGCGCGGGCAAATCCATCCTGATCGACGCGCTGCAGCTGGCGCTGGGCAACCGCGCCGACGCGGGCGCGGTGCGCGAAGGCGCCGAGCGGCTCGACGTGAGCGCGGAGTTCGACGCCGACCCGGCCCTGGACACATGGCTCGACGAAGGCGGCTTCGAAGCCGGCGACGCCCTCCTGCTGCGCCGTACCGTCGACCTGCAGGGCCGCAGCCGCGGCTGGATCAACGGCAGCCCGGCCACTGCCACGCAACTGCGCGAACTCGGCGACCACCTGCTCGACATCCATGGGCAGCACGCCTGGCAGAGCCTGACGCGGCCCGAGCCCGTGCGCGGCCTGCTGGACGCCTACGCCGGCGTGCGCACCGACGCGCTCGACGCAGCCTGGCATGGCTGGCGGCAGGCGCTTTCATCGCTCGAACACGCGCGCTCGGCGCAAGACTCGCTGCAGCGCGAACGCGAGCGGCTTCAATGGCAGATTTCCGAAGTCGCCAAGCTCGCACCGGGCGCGGACGAATGGGAAGAGCTGTCGACCAACCATTCGCGCATCTCCAATGCGCAGGCCCTGATCGACGCGGCCCAGGGTGCCAGCCAGGCGCTGGAGGACGACGACCATGGCGCCCTTGGCGCCCTCACGCGCGCGGCCACGCTGCTGCAGAACTGCGAGCACATCGAGCCCGAGTTCCGCAACCTGGGCGAAGTGCTGGCTTCCTGCGTGGCACAGGCCTCCGATGCGGCGCATTCGTTGCACGGCTACCTGCGCGACGCCGACGCGGACCCCCGCGGCCTCGCCGAACTTGACGAGCGCATGGGCTTGTGGATGTCACTCGCACGCCGCTACAAGCGCACGCCCGCCGACCTGCCGGCGCTGCTGGCCGGCTGGCAGGCCGAGCTGCAGGCGCTCGACGCACAAAGCGATCTCGAAGGCCTGGAGCGCGCCGAAGAAGCCGCGCAGCAGGTCTACATGAAGGAAGCCAAGGCCCTCGGCAAGTTGCGCAAGCAGGCTGCGCCGCGCCTCGCGCAGGCCGTGACGCAAGCCATGCAGGGCCTGGGCATGCAGGGCGGGCGTTTCGAGGTCGAGCTGCAGCCGCTGGCGCAGCCCGGCCGCGCCGGCCTGGAAGAAGTGGCGTTCCTCGTGGCCGGCCACACCGGCAGCACGCCGCGCGCCATCGGCAAGGTGGCCTCGGGCGGCGAACTGTCGCGCATCGCGCTGGCCATCGCCGTGACGACCAGCCAGCTCGGCGCCGCACAGACGCTGATCTTCGACGAGGTCGACGCGGGCGTCGGCGGCGCTGTCGCCGAGACGGTCGGCCGGCTCATGAAGCAGCTCGGCCGCGACCGCCAGGTGCTCGCCGTGACCCACCTGCCGCAGGTGGCCGCCTGCGCCGACCACCACCTCGTGGTCGCCAAGCGCCAGACGGCGGCCGCCGGCAAGGAGGGCCCGCGCACCGAGAGCGGCGTGTCCCGCCTCGACGACGACAACCGCGCCAAGGAAATCGCCCGCATGCTGGGCGGCGAAAAGGTCTCGCAGACCTCCCTGGCCCACGCCCGCGAAATGCTGGGCCACAAGACCTCCGTGACCGCGCCATGAACCTCGATCTCGTGCTCATCACGGGCATGTCGGGTTCCGGCAAGTCGGTGGCCCTGCATGCCATGGAAGACGCCGGCTACTACTGCGTCGACAACCTGCCGCCCGAGCTGCTGACGCCCTTCATTGCCCTGCAACACGAACAGGAAACCCCGCGCGTGGCCATTGCCATGGACGTGCGCAGCGGCGTGTCGCTGCCGATCGTTCCGCAGCAGCTCGAAGCGCTGCGGCGCGACGGCGGCATTTCGCTGCGCTCGCTGTTCCTCGATGCGACGACCGATGCCCTGCTGCGCCGCTATTCGGAAACCCGCCGCCGCCATCCCCTCTCGCGCCAGGAAGGCCGCACCGACGTGCCCGAACAGCATCGGGTGCTGGTGCAGGCCATCGAGCTGGAGCGCGAACTGCTGGCCGACCTGCGCGACGGCGCCGACGTGATCGACACCAGCCTGATCCGCCCGGCGCAGCTGCAGAGCTACATCAAGTCGCTGATCTCCGCGCCGCAGAACGCGTTGACGCTGGTCTTCGAGTCGTTCGCCTTCAAGCGCGGCGTGCCGCTGGATGCCGACTACGTGTTCGATGTGCGCATGCTGCCCAACCCGCACTACGTGCCCGCGCTGCGGCCGCTCACGGGCCGCGACGAGCCGGTGATCGAGTGGCTGCGCGAGCACGACGACGTGGCGCGCATGTACGACGACATCGAGCAGTTCCTGTCGCACTGGCTCGATGCGCTGGCGCGCGACCACCGCAGCTACGTCACGGTGGCGATCGGCTGCACCGGCGGGCAGCACCGCTCGGTGTTCCTGGTCGAGCAGCTGGCGCGGTCTTTCGGCGCGCGATGGGGTGCGCTGAAGCGGCACCGCGAACTCGACGCGACCTGAGGCCGCCCGCCTCTAGGCCTCGCTGCCCTCCAGCAGCTTGCGCATCGGCGCCGGCAGCCCCAGCCGGCTCCATTCCTCTGCAGAGACCCAGCGCGCACCGTCGCCTTGCGGCTGGCCGCCCTGCAGTTGCACGGGGTGCAGATGCAGGTCCTTGTGGGTCAGCACATGCACGAAGGCCGGCAGGTCCTGCGCATCGCGCTGCGCGGTGGCGGGCAATGCGGCGAGCAGCTCTTCGCGGCTGTCGAACACTGGCAGGCAGTAAAGCCCGGCCCAGATGCCCTTGGCGGGGCGCTTTTCCAACCAGGCACGGCCCTGCGCATCTCGCGCGAGCAGCACCCAGAGCGACTGGGCGCTGCGCTTGAGCTTGCGGGTCTTCACGGGATAGCGCTCGGGCGTCCCTTCACGCAAGGCCGCGCAGGTCCTGTTGACCGGGCAGATCATGCAGCTGGGCTTGCGCGGCAGGCACACGGTGGCGCCCAGGTCCATCAGCCCTTGTGTGTAGTGCGCAATCGCCTCGCGCTGTTCGGCGGGCGGCAGCAACTCGGTCGCCAGGTCCCACAGTGCGCGCTCCTGCGCCGATGAAGACATGTCGCCCGCGAAACCGAGCACGCGCGTCAGCACGCGCTTCACGTTGCCGTCAAGGATGGCGACGCGCTCGCCGAAGCAGAAGGCTGCGATCGCCGCGGAGGTCGACCGGCCGATGCCCGGCAGCGTGACGAGTTCGACGGCGGTGCGCGGAAACTCGCCGCCAAAGCGCGCAACCACGTCCTGCGCACAGCGGTGCATGTTGCGCGCACGGCTGTAGTAGCCCAGGCCGCTCCACAGGCCGAACACCTCGTCTTCCGTGCCGGCGGCCAAGGCCTTCACGTCGGGAAAGCGTTCGAGAAAACGCGCGAAATAGCCCAGCACCGTCGTGACCTGCGTCTGCTGGAGCATCACCTCCGACAGCCACACGCGGTAGGGGTCGCGGGTGTTCTGCCACGGCAGCTGGCTGCGCCCGTGGGTGCGCTGCCAGCTCACGATCTGTGCGGCGAAATCGGGGGGCAATGGCGAAGAGACAACCGCCTCGGCGGCGGAACGTTCAGGCCGCACGCAATTCGCCGGCCGTGGCCAGGGGCGGCGGCTTTCCCGGCTGCGCGATCAGCGACGTGAACTCGCGCAGCCGCACGTGCAGCTCGGCCAGGTCGCGCTCCTGCGCGGCCAGCTCGATCAAGCGCTCGTCCAGGTTGCCCGCCGCGCTCTGGATGCGCTCGATGGCCTCGATGCGTTTGCTGAAATTGCGCCGGCGCTCCTTGAGCTGTACATCGATCTGCGCGCTCGCGCCCTTGCTCCAGCGCTCGACCTCGGTCATGGCGGCTTCGTTGACGAGGCGCAGACGGCTGGCCAGCGCGCGCACCAGCTTGTCGCAGAAATCGGCCTGCGCCAGCTTCAGCAGGTTGCCCACGCCCAGGTAATGGATGTGGCTGCGTTCGATCTGGCTGAGCTCCTGCTCGAAGCCCGTGAGATCGGGCTCGGCCGGCGCCTGCAGCGTGAAGCCCTGCTCGGCGTTGAGCTGGCGGAAGGTGGCGTGCAGCATCGACTGGATCTCGGCCGTGGTCGCCTGCACTTCGCGCAGGTTGTTGCGCAGCGAGTCGAAGGTCTCTGCGTACACCTTGCGCACGTTGAACTTGACGCCCGGGCGCTTGAGCGCGGCCGACAGCCGCACCATGTCGGCCTTGAGCGCGGTACGCCCGAGCACGGCGTACACCTCGCGCAGCAGCTTGCCCTGCACCGAGCGCAACGCCAGGATGCGCGTGTTGCTGCCCTCGAACTCGGCGTGTTCCTGGTCGATGCGCGCACGCATGTGGCGGATCACCGAGACGTTCTTGCCGCGCAGGCCCTGCAGTTCGAGCGCCTGCTCCGACAGGTCGCGCTGGCGCACCTTCAGGATGCGTTCGGCTTCAGCGCGCAACGCGGTCATGCCGGCATCGACCGCCAGCCGCAGCATGGTCTCGCGCTTGCCGAGCACGCCTTCGCCCAGCAGCGATTCGAGCGCCGGCAGGCGGCTGGCCTGCAGCAGTTGCGCGTCGTGCTGGATCTTGGCCTGCAGCCCCTTTTGCGCCGACACCGGCAGCACCTGCGCCAGCGGCACTTCGAGCAGACGGGCCGCGCCTTCGCGCTGGCGCTCGATCTGCTGCTCGATGTGCTCGGGCGTGCTCAGCGTGTCCCACATCGTGTCGATCTTGTTGAGCACCACGAAGCGCGTGTCGTTGCCTTCGTCCTCGGTGATCAGGTGTTCGCGCCAGATCGAGAGGTCGGAACGCGTGACGCCGGTTTCGGCGCCCAGGATGAAGACCACCGCATGCGCCTGCGGAATCAGGCTCACCGTGAGTTCGGGCTCGGCGCCGATCGCGTTCAGGCCGGGCGTGTCGAGAATCACCAGCCCCTGCTCCAGCAGCGGGTGCGGCATGTTCAGCACCGCATGGCGCCAGCGCGGGATTTCGACGCGGCCTTCGGCGTCCTGCACCGGGTTGTCGTCGGGTGTGTCGTCGTTCCAGAAGCCCAGCGCGCGCGCTTCTTCCTTGCCGACCCAGCGCACCTCGGCCACCTTGCCCATGGCCTGCGCAAGCTGCTCCGCGTTGGCGACGTCGATGGCGATCTCGGTCCAGCGCGTGGGCTTCTCGCGCCAGTGGGCGAGCGAGTGAGGTTCCAGGCGGGTCTCGATCGGCAGCAGCCGCAGCTTGGGTGCCAGCGCGGGGTCGTAACCCAGTTCGGTCGGGCACATCGTGGTGCGGCCCGCGCTCGCCGGCATGATGCGGCGCCCGTAACCCGCAAAGAAGATGGCGTTGATCAGTTCCGACTTGCCGCGCGAGAACTCGGCGACGAAGGCGACCATGACCTTGCTGGTGCGGATCTGTGTTTCGAGCCCGCGCAACCGTTCGGCCACCGACTGGTCGAGCAGCTCGTTCTCGGTCAGCCAGCGGGACAGCCACTGCAGCCGGCGGGCGAAATTGCTTCGCCACGCGCCGTGCTGATCGAGTTGTTGGTTGAAAGAGCGGCTCAAGGGGAATGTGTAAGAAAGAGCTTACAAATATAGCATCGGCAGGCCTGCAACAACCGTTTCCTGGATATTCCGTTGGCTGTGTTGGCGGCGTCCCACGCTTACTTCTGGCAGACGGGGCAATAGAAGGTAGAGCGCTGCCCCTGGCGCAGCAGCTTGATCGGCGTTGCGCAAACCCGACAGGGCTCGCCCGCACGGCCGTAGACCGTTGCTTCGAGCTGGAAATAGCCGTTCTTGCCGTCCACGTTCGAGAAGTCGCGCAGCGTGCTGCCGCCCTTCTCCACCGCCCGCGCCAGGATCTCGCGCACGGCCGCATGCAGCTTGGCGGCGCGCGGACGGCTGATGCGCGCCGCCGAAAGCGTCGGTCGTATGCCCGCCTGGAACAGCGCCTCCGACGCATAGATGTTGCCCACCCCCACCACCACGTCGCCCGCCAGCAGCACCTGCTTGACGGCGCTCTTGCGCTTTTTAAGACCCGCATGGAAGGCATCGAGGTCGAAGCCGTCGCCCAGCGGCTCCATGCCCAGGCCGCCGAGCAGCTTGATGGCCCAGGGGGCGTCTTCGTGGTCGACGTAGACCACGGCGCCGAAGCGGCGCGGGTCGTTCAGCCGCAGGGTGCCGCGGTCGGTCACCAGGTCGAAGTGGTCGTGCGTGCCGGGCGGGGGCAATGCCATGTCGAAACGCAGGCTGCCCGACATGCCCAGGTGCAGTAGCAGGATGCCGCGATCCAGGTCGATCAGCAGGTACTTGCCGCGCCGGCGCACCTGCAGCACATGGCGCCCGGCCAGCGCCTCGGGCAACACCATGAGGGCCCACCGCAACGGCTTGCCGATGCGCACCGCGTCGATGCGCGCGCCGGCGATGCGGTCGGCAAAACCGCGCCGGGTGACTTCGACTTCGGGTAATTCGGGCATGAAAGGTAAATCTCCGGCAAACGCGCGCAGCGGCGAAGCCCCCGCGCGGCGCTCGTTCAAAAGCCTGGATTATTATGGTCAGATGAATCTTTCGCCCCGCCGACACCGCCTTGCGGCGGCCGCGTCTCTCGCCTTACTGGCTTGTGCCGTTCACGCACAGACATCAGATCCCGCAGCCCCTACCAGCCCCGCGCCGGTCATCGAGCGGTCCGCACCGCCGAAGCCAGCGGCCAGGCCGCGGGTGGTCGCTGCCAAGCCGGTGAGCGAGCCCGAAGCACAGCCCTCGGCGCTTACCGCCGACCTGTTCTACGAAATCCTGATGGGCGAAATGACGACGCGCTCCGGCGACCCCGGCTCGGGCTACGCGCTGGTGCTGGACGCCGCGCGCCGGCTGCGCGACGGCAAGCTGTTCCAGCGCGCAGTGGAGATCGCACTGCAATCGCGCTCCGGCGACGCCGCCCTTGCCGCGGCGCGCGCCTGGCAGGAAACGCTGCCGACCTCTCGCGACGCACGGCGCATCGAGCTGCAGATTCTGATTGCGCTGAACCGCATCGGCGAAACGGTCGAACCGCTGCGCGCCGAGGTGGCCGCCACCTCGCAGATCGAACGCCCGCTGCTGATGGCCGTGATCGCGCGCAACTACTCGCGCGCCTCGGACAAGAAGCTGGCGGCCTCGGTGGTCGAACAGGCGCTGGTCGACGAACTCAAGAGCCCCGCCACCGGTGGACTGGCCTGGGCCACCGTCGGGCGGCTGCGCCTCAATGCGGGCGACGTGTCGGGCGCCCTGGACGCCGCGCGCAAGGGCCAGGACATCGACCCCGCCTCCGACGCACCGGCCGCGCTGGCGCTCGAATTGATCGACCCCGGCCAACCGCTGGCCGAGCCGATCGTCACGCGCTTCCTGAGCAACAACCCCAAGGCCTCGCCCGACCTGCGCGTGGCGTACGCGCGGGTGCTGGTCGAGAACCGCCGCTTCAACGACGCCGCCACGCAACTGCAGGCCGTCACGTCCTCGCGGCCCGACCTGGCGGAGCCATGGCTGCTGCTCGGCAGCCTGCAGATGCAGTCCAGGCAGGACGCAGCGGCCGAAGCCTCGATCAAGCGCTTCATCGAGCTGTCGGGCAGCCAGGCCGCCAAGGATACGGACGATGCCGACCGCAAGCGCGGCGTGGCGCAGGCGTATTTCGCACTCTCGCAGCTGGCGGAGCGGCGCAAGGACTATGCGGCCGCGGAGCGCTGGCTCTCGCGCGTGGATGGCACCGAGGAAGTGGTGGCCGCGCAAACCCGCCGTGCTTCGCTGCTGGCACGCCAGGGCAAGCTGCCGCAGGCGCGCGAAGTCATCCGCGCCCTGCCCGAGCGCACCGCGGAAGACAAGAAGCAGAAATTTCTTGCCGAAGTGCAACTGCTGCGCGACGCGAAGCAATACCAGGCCGCCTACGACATGCTGGCCCAGGCCTCCGCGGCTGCACCGGACGACAGCGACCTCGTCTATGACCAGGCCATGGTGGCCGAGAAGCTCAACCGCCTGGACGACATGGAGCGCCTGCTGCGCCGACTGATCGAGCTGAAGCCCGAGAGCCAGAACGCGTACAACGCGCTGGGCTATTCGTTCGCCGATCGCAAGATCCGTCTCGACGAGGCGCGCACGCTGATCAAGAAGGCGGTGCAGCTGGCACCGAACGATCCGTTCATTGCCGACAGCCTGGGCTGGGTCGAGTTCCGGCTCGGCAACACCGACGAGGCGATCCGCGTCCTGGAGGCCGCTTACAAGACGCGGCCCGACCCGGAAATCGGCGCACACTTCGGCGAGGTGCTGTGGACCATTGGCCAGAAAGACCGCGCGGTCACGATCTGGAAGGAAGCGTTGCTGAGCGACGCCGAGAACGAGACCCTGCAGGAAACGCTGAAGCGCCTGCGGGTCAAGCCGTAGCATGGTGCGCACAGCGGCACTGTCGAGCGCACAAGTCGACCACGGCCGCCGCGCTCTTCTGGCAGCAGGCGGCGCGGCGCTTCTCGTGATGGCGGGCTGCGCCCAGCTGTCGGGCGGCCCGTCAACACCGAAGACCTCGGACAGCTGGAGCGGGCGCATGTCGCTGCGCATCGAGAGCGAGCCGGTGCAGACCTTCGCCGCGCTGTTCGAGCTGCGCGGTTCGGCTGAAGCCGGCGACCTCACGCTGACCACCCCCATCGGCAGCACGCTCGCTCAACTGCACTGGACGCCCGGCGAAGCCCTGTTGAAGGACGGCAGCAACACGCGGCGCTTCGACTCGGTCGATGCACTGATCGAGGCCGCCACCGGCGCCGCCATTCCCGTCGGCGCGTTGTTCGGATGGCTCGCGGGGCGCAACGACACCGTGCCCGGCTGGAAGCCCGACCTGGCGCAGCTCGGCAACGGCCGCCTGCAGGCCTTGCGCGAATCGCCAGGTCCACGCGCGGACCTGCGCATCGTTTTCGAACGGTCATGAAGGCGATCTACGACCTTCCCGCGCCGGCCAAGCTCAATCTCTTCCTGCACATCACCGGCCGTCGCGACGACGGCTACCACCTGCTGCAATCGGTCTTCATGCTGATCGACTGGTGCGACACGCTGCACGTCGAGCTGCGGCGCGACGGACAGCTGAGCCGCGAAGACCTGACGACGGCGCTGCCCGCGGACGACCTGGTCCTGCGCGCGGCGCGCGCGCTGCAAGCCCATGCCGCACCAGGACAAGGCGCACACATCGGCGTGGCGAAGCGCGTTCCGGCGCAGGCGGGCATGGGCGGAGGATCTTCGGATGCCGCGACCTGCCTGCTCGCGCTCAATCGCCTGTGGGGCCTGAACCTGCCGCTGTCGCGGCTCTCGCAGATCGGGTTGACGCTCGGCGCCGACGTGCCGTTCTTTCTGGGTGGACGCAACGCGTGGGTCGAAGGCGTGGGCGAGCAACTGACACCGGTTACACTCCCTCCCGCCTGTTTCGCGGTGGTCAAGCCTCCTGAAGGACTCGATACCCGATTAATTTTTTCAGCAACAGATCTTGAACGTGCTTCTCCTGTTGCTATAATCACAGGCTTTGCTGCAGAGAGCGAATCGCTCGAAGCGACGAACCCGGAAAGCTCGGTTTTGAGCGACTCGGTTTTCGACTTCGGCCACAACGACCTGCAGCCGGTTGCCCAGCGACTTTGCCCCGCGGTCACCGACGCCATCGAATGGCTCGGAACCCAGGGACTGAAGGCACGGATGACCGGCTCCGGAAGTTCGGTGTTCGCGAAAATGCCGCAACCGCCGCAGAAAGCGGAACTGCTGGAAGCCCCCAAGGGCTGGCAGGTTCGTCAATGCAGCAACCTGGAAGTTCATCCGCTGTGCGGGTGGGCAACCTGAAGATAGTCGATCCGTTCATTCGGTTCGACGCGACATATATCGGTTGATGGTGAAAACCATCGACCCGTGTAGGGGAGTCGCCAAGCTGGTTAAGGCACTGGATTTTGATTCCAGCATGCAAAGGTTCGAATCCTTTCTCCCCTGCCAAATCTTCAAAGACTGCGGCCCAACGGCCGCAGTCTTCGTTTGCAGCCCACCCGCTGCAATAATCGGCGGCTCACCGGCCGCCACGCATCACCAACCTTTTGGCGGCTTCCTCAGCCAATTCGCTCAGCCGGGACGCGCTCATGCAGGCTAATCACCCTGACTTCATGGTTTTCACCGGCAACGCCAATCCAGGCCTTGCTGCAGAAATCGCGCACAACCTCGGCACCACGCTGGGTGCCGCTCGCGTCGGTCGCTTCTCGGACGGTGAAGTCACCGTCGAGATCAACCAGAACGTGCGGGCGCGCGACGTGTTCGTGGTGCAGTCGACCTGCGCACCCACCAACGAAAACCTGATGGAACTGCTGATCATGGTCGACGCGCTCAAGCGCGCTTCGGCCGAACGCATCAGCGCCGTGATCCCCTACTTCGGCTATGCCCGCCAGGACCGCCGCCCGCGCTCGAGCCGCGTGCCGATCTCGGCCAAGGTCGTGGCCAACCTGCTGGAAACCGTCGGTGTGGAACGCGTGCTCACGATGGACCTGCACGCCGACCAGATCCAGGGCTTCTTCGACATTCCCGTCGACAACATCTACGCCTCCCCGGTGCTGCTGGGCGACCTGCGCGCGAAGAACTACGAAGACCTGATCGTGGTGTCGCCCGACGTCGGCGGCGTGGTTCGCGCCCGCGCGCTGGCCAAGCAACTGAACTGCGACCTCGCCATCATCGACAAGCGCCGCCCGAAGGCCAATGTCAGCGAAGTCATGAACGTGATCGGCGAGATCGACGGGCGCAACTGCGTGATCATGGACGACATGATCGACACCGCGGGCACGCTGGTCAAAGCGGCCGAAGTGCTGAAGGAGCGCGGCGCCAAGAGCGTCTACGCCTACTGCACGCACCCGATCTTCTCGGGCCCGGCCATCGAGCGCATCACGCAGGGATCGGCCCTCGACGAGGTGGTCGTGACCAACACCATTCCCCTTTCCGACGCGGCCCTGGCCTGCGGAAAGGTTCGCCAGCTCTCCGTGGCACCGCTGATCGCCGAAACGATCCAGCGCATTGCCAAGGGCGAGTCGGTGATGAGTTTGTTCTCGGACCAGGACAACCTGTTCTGATCTGAGCAAAAAGCGGGCGCCCCTCCACTTTCGGACAGGCGCCCTTGTTGAACCGGAGTCGCACTGGTCGCGGTGGACTCCTACAGGAGCTAACTATGAAATTCGTCGCTTTTGAGCGCGCCAAGCAGGGCACGGGTGCGAGCCGCCGTCTCCGCACATCGGGCAAGACCCCCGGCATCGTCTACGGTGGCGACACCGAGCCGCAACTGATCGAAATCGATCACAACGCGCTGTGGCACGCCCTGAAGAAGGAAGCCTTCCATGCGACCGTGCTGGAAATGGAAATGGGCGGCAACGTCAGCAAGGTTCTGCTGCGCGACGTGCAATACCACCCGTTCCGCCAGCTGGTGCAACACATCGACTTCCAGCGCGTCGATGCCAAGACCCGCATGACCCTGAAGGTGCCCCTGCACTTCAAGGGTGAGGAAGAGTCCGATGCCGTCAAGCTCGAGCAAAACCTGGTCAACCACGTCACGACCGAACTGGAAGTGAACTGCCTGCCGTCCGAACTGCCTGAGTTCATCGAAGTCGACCTGTCGGGTCTGAAGAAGAACGGCACCGTCACGCTGAAGGACATCAAGCTGCCCCGCGGCGTGAAGTGGGTCAGCCACGGCAAGGTCAACCCGGTGCTGGCTTCGGCTGTGGCGCCTGCCGCTGAAGAAGTCGATGCTCCCGTCGAAGGCGCCGTGGCTGCCGACGCAGCTCCCGCACCGGCCGGCAAGGGCGGCAAGGCTGCTCCGGCTGCCAAGACCCCCGCGGCCAAGACGCCTGCCAAGAAGTAATTCACTTCCAGCCGTCCGCTGCATCAGAAGGCCCGCCTCGTGCGGGCCTTTTTGTTTCCTGCCCGCACCGCGCGGGCCTTTTTGTTTCCCGCCCGCACCGCGCGGGCCTTTTCGCTTTTCCGCGGACGGGATAATCCACGACCATGATCAAGCTGTTCGTCGGCCTCGGAAACCCGGGCCCTGAGTACGAAGCCACGCGCCACAACGCGGGCTTCTGGTGGATCGACGCCCTCGCGCGCGACTGGAAACTCAACCTCGTGCCCGAGCGCAGCTACCACGGCTTCGCCGCGCGCACCACCATCGCAGGCCAGAGCATCTGGCTGCTGGAGCCCCAGACCTTCATGAACCTGTCGGGCAAGTCGGTCGGCGCCCTGGCGCGCTTCTTCAAGATCGCGCCCGAGGAAATCCTCGTGGTGCACGACGAGCTCGACGTGGTCCCGGGCCAGGCCAAGCTGAAGTTCGGCGGAAGCCATGCCGGCCACAACGGCCTGCGCGACATCCACGCGCAGCTCGGCACCGGCGACTACTGGCGGCTGCGCCTGGGCATCGGACACCCCGGCGTGAAGTCGGAGGTCGTCAACTGGGTGCTGAAGAAGCCGCTCAAGGAACAACGCGAAGCGATCGAGGACGCCATCGTCCGCACCCTGCACGCGGTTCCCGCGCTGGTGGCAGGCGAGATGGAGAAGGCGACCTTGCTCATTCACACGAGCAAACCGCCCCGGCCCAAACCGCCGCGGCGGGAGCCCGGCGACGGGGGCACGCCTGCCGCCACCTAGCCGGCCACCGGAGTGCAGGGAGGGAGAGAAATAAAAATGAGCCAGAAGAGAAAAAGAAGAACGACAGGGCGGCATGCAGCAGTCGCTCTGTTTCTGATAGCAGCATGCGCAGGATCCACGGGCGTGAATGCCCAGGATGCGGCGCAAACCTGGCGATGCGGCAACACCTATTCCGACCGCCCCTGCGAAGGCGGCAGGCAGGTCAAGGTGGAAGACCCCCGCAGCGACCAGGACCGCCGGGCGGCCGACGCCGGCGCACGCAATGCACAGATCCAGGCCGACCACCTGGAGCGCACCCGGCTGTCGCAGGAAAAGGCGGCCCATGACCGCGACCAGCGGGCCGCTCGTGAAGCAAGAAGCGCGTCCATGGCAGAAAGACGGCTCGCCATGTCCGAGCAAAGGGAGCGGGACCGTGCCCGCAAGGCGCTCAGCGAGCCGAACAAGTCAAGCATGAGCTTCAAGGGACCGCCTGGCGAGAAGCAGGCCGGCGACGCCCCGAAGAAAAAGAAGCAGAAGCGCAAGTCCGCCGACTGAACGAACGCGGGCTAGACACCGGCCGAAGCCGCCGTCACCTTGATCGCCGTGAGGCGCTGGTACTTCTGCATCAGCGTCTCGCGGCTTTCCACATGCTCGGGGTTCAGGGGAATGCAGGCCACCGGGCAGATCTGCACACACTGCGGCTCATCGAAGTGGCCGACGCATTCGGTGCACTTGTGCGGGTCGATTTCGTAGAACGCCTCGCCCATGTAGATCGCGTCATTCGGGCACTCGGGCTCGCAGACATCGCAGTTGATGCATTCGTCGGTGATCATGAGGGCCATCCCCCGATTATCGGCGCGTCGATGCCGGCAATTGACGGTGAATGACAAAGGCCACATTCACGGCACATTTGTTGCAGGAGTCAGTTATGCTGCGCCCCGCCCCATGAGTCTGTTTTTAATAAAGCGCCTTGCCACGCTGATCGGCACCTTGATCGGCGCCTCGGTCATCGTTTTCCTCGTCCTCGAGATCCTGCCCGGCAACGCCGCGCAGATGCTCATGGGCCCCGATGCCTCGCCAGAGGCCGTGGCGGCCCTGGCCACCAAGCTGGGCCTCGACCTGCCCGCGTGGACGCGCTACTGGCACTGGATCGCCGGCCTGCTCACCGGCAACCTCGGCGACAGCTATGCCTACAGCTCGCCCGTGCTCGACCTGATCCTCGAACGCCTGGCGCTCACCGTGCCGCTCGCCATGATGGCGATGGTGCTCACGGTCGTGATCGCGCTGCTGGTCGGCGTCACCGCCGCCGCGCGCCACAACAAGCTGGGTGACGTCGGCCTCATGGGCATGGCCCAGGTCGGCATCGCCATTCCCAATTTCTGGTTCGCGATTCTTCTGATCCTCGTGTTCTCGGTGCAGCTGCAGTGGTTCTCCGCCGGCGGCTTCGAGGGCTGGGGCGAAGGCTTCTTCGCGGGCATCAAGTCGTTGTTGCTGCCTGCCTTGTCGCTCGCCGTGGTCCAGGCTGCGATCCTCGCGCGCATCACGCGCTCGGCGGTGCTCGAAGTGATGCGCGAAGACTTCGTGCGCACCGCGCGCGCCAAGGGCGTGTCGCAGCGCATGGTGCTGTGGACCCATGTGCTGCGCAACGCCATGATCCCGGTCATCACCGTCATGGGCATGCAGTTCTCCGAGCTGCTGGCCGGCACCATCGTGGTGGAGAACGTGTTCTACCTGCCGGGCCTCGGGCGTCTCATCTTCCAGGCCATCAGCAACCGCGACCTCATCGTGGTGCGCAACTGCGTGATGCTGCTCGCAGCCATGGTGGTCATCGTGAATTTCGTGGTCGACGTGCTGTACGCCGTGATCGACCCGCGCATCAAGGCCAGCGACATATGAGCAGCATCACAGCTCCGAGCGCCGCCGCGCTCAAGGTTCCCGGCTTCTGGCGCCGTGCGCTGCAGCATCGCAGCTTCGTGCTGGGCGGCGTGCTGACCCTGCTTTTGCTGCTCGCCGCCGGCGTCTCGCTGGTGTGGACGCCCTGGTCGCCCTACGACATGGACATGGCCAACAAGCTGAAGCCGCCATCGGGCTCGCACTGGCTGGGCACCGACACCTACGGGCGCGACGTGGGTTCGCTGCTGCTGGTGGGCGCGCGCGCGTCCATCCTCGTGGGCGTGATCGCGGTCGGCATCGGCCTCGTGGTCGGCACGGCGCTGGGCCTGCTCGCCGCCGCCCGGCGCGGCTGGGTCGAGGAAGCCATCATGCGGCTCACCGACTTCACGCTCGCCTTCCCCGCGATCCTCTCGGCGATCATGATGACGGCCGTGTTCGGCGCGGGCATCGTCAACGCGATCATCGCGATCGGCATCTACAACATTCCCACCTTCGCGCGCATCACGCGCGCATCGGCCAACGCCATCTGGTCGCGCGAGTACGTGGCCGCCGCGCGCGCCTGCGGCAAGGGCCCCTTCGCCATCACCATGCAGCACGTGCTGCCGAACATCTCGGCCGTGCTGATCGTGCAGATCACCATCCGCTTCGCCATCGCCATCCTCGCGGAGGCCGCGCTCTCCTACCTTGGCCTGGGCACGCAGCCGCCGCAACCCTCGTGGGGCCGCATGCTCAGCGAGGCGCAGACCATGATGTTCCAGTCGCCCCTGCTCGCGGTGTTCCCGGGCCTGGCCATCGCCTTTGCCGTGCTGGGCCTGAACCTGCTGGGCGACGGCCTGCGCGACCTGCTCGATCCGCGCCTGGCCCGCGCAAGGTGACCCAAGGTAAGTCAGATGCCACTTCTCCAGGTCAAGGATCTCCACATCGAGCTGCAGACGCAGCGCGGCCCCGCCGAGGCCGTGCGCGGCATTTCGTTCTCGCTGGAGCGCGGCGAAACGCTGGGCATCGTCGGCGAGTCGGGCTGCGGCAAGTCGATCACAGTGATGTCGCTCATGGGCCTGCTGCCCCCGACCGCCAAGGTCACGGGCAGCATCCGATTCGACGACACCGAACTGGTCGGCCGAGATGAAAAGGCCATGTGCCAGATCCGCGGCAACCGCATCGGCATGATCTTCCAGGAACCGATGACGGCGCTGAACCCGGTGCACACCATCGCGCGGCAAGTGGGTGAGCCGTTGCGCCTGCACCGTGGTCTCTCGAAAGCCGACGCACGCAAGGAAGTGCTCGCACTGCTCGAGCGCGTAGGCATTCCCGACGCGGCCTCGCGCCTCGATGCCTATCCGCACCAGTTCTCCGGCGGCCAGCGACAGCGCATCGGCATCGCGATGGCGCTCGCCTGCGGTCCCGACCTGCTGATTGCCGACGAACCGACCACCGCCCTCGACGTCACCATCCAGAAGCAGATCCTCGAGCTCATCCAGAGCCTCGTGGCCGAACGTGGCATGGGGCTGATTTTGATTTCGCACGACCTCGGCGTGATCGCGCAGACGGTCTCGAAGATGCTCGTGATGTACGGCGGCAGCGTGGTCGAGAGCGGCCCGACCGAGGCCGTGTTCGCGCGCCGCGCACACCCCTACACCCAAGGCCTGTTCGCCGCGCGCCCTGCCATCGGCGCACCGCGCGGCCTGCGCCTGGCCACCATCAAGGGCAGCGTGCCCGAGCTGGTCGACCTGCCGCCGGGCTGCCCTTTCGCGGGCCGCTGCAGCTACACCGTCGACGCCTGCCAGACCACCCGGCCGCCGGCGACGATGCTGCCGAACGACCATGCGGTGCGCTGCATCCGGCTCGAAGAGATCGCCGTGCAAGGAGCGATCGCACCATGAGCGCAACCACCCCCAATTCACCCCTGCTGCAGGTCACCGACCTCGTGCGCCACTACGCGCTGCCGCGCGAGAAGCTCTTCGGCCCGCCGCCCACGGTGAAAGCGCTCAACGGCGTGAGCTTCCAGGTCGAGGCCGGCCGCAGCGTGGGCATCGTCGGCGAATCGGGCTCGGGCAAGTCGACCATCGCGCGGCTGGTGATGGCGCTGGACACGCCCACCTCGGGCTCCGTGTCGCTCGAAGGCCGCGACCTGCACACGCTGTCGAAGAACGAGCTGCGCACCGCGCGCCGCGACTTCCAGATGGTGTTCCAGGACCCGTATGGCTCGCTCGACCCGCGCCAGACCGTGGCACGCATCGTGGCCGAGCCGCTCGAGGCGCTGGCCGAGACCAGCCGCGCCGAGCAGCGCGAGCGCGCTTCGGAAGCGCTTGCCGCAGTGGGCCTGCGCACCACCGACATGGACAAGTACCCGCACGAGTTCTCGGGCGGCCAGCGCCAGCGCATCGCCATTGCGCGCGCGCTCATCACGCGCCCCAAGCTCATCGTGGCCGACGAGCCGGTGAGCGCGCTCGACGTGTCGGTGCAGGCCCAGGTGCTGAACCTCATGCAGGACCTGCAGCAGCAGTTCGGCATCAGCTACCTGCTCATCAGCCACGACCTCGCAGTGGTCAACCACCTGTGCGACGACGTCTGCGTGGTGTGGAAGGGAAAGATCGTCGAGCAGGGCCCGCCCGCCGAGCTGTTCCACCATGCGCAGCACGAATACACGCGCACGCTGCTCGATGCCGTGCCGCGCACGCCCACCGGCGGCACGCTGCTGGCCGGCTGACACCGGAGCCTCTCCTTCGTCTGCCGCCGTCCTTAGGATGAGTGGGTCATAAGCATCTGGTTGCGCGCGCACCCCGGTCTCGCGGATGATGCCTGCCCCTTGTTCGGAGGACTTCGCTTCATGCTCAAAAGACGCACCCTGCTCGCCACCGGCGCCGCAGCACTTACACCGCTGGCCCTGCCGACCTCGGTCTTCGCGCAGCGAAAGAAAGATGCGCTGGTGATCGGCCTCACGCTGGAGCCGACGGGCCTGGACCCCACGGCCAAGGCCGGCGCCGAGATCGCAGAGGTGGTGCTCTACACCGTCTTCGAGACGCTCACCAAGATCAACTCCGACGGCAGCGTCACGCCGCTGCTGGCCGAGAGCTGGGACATCTCGCCCGACCTGAAGACCTACACCTTCAAGCTCAAGCACGGCGTGAAGTTCCAGAACGGCGAGCCCTTCAACGCGCAGACCGTCAAGTTCTCCTTCGACCGCGCGGCCGCGGCCAACAGCACCAACAAGGACAAGCGCACCTTCACCAACATCGCGACGCAGGTGCTCGACGAGTACACCGTGGTGCTGATCAACAAGGAGATCGAGCCCGACCTGCTGTTCCTGCTGGGCCAGGCCTCGGCCATTCTGGTGGAGCCCAAGACGGTGGAGACCAACGCCACCAGGCCGGTCGGCACCGGCCCTTACCGGCTCGACAGCTGGTCCAAGGGATCGGGCATCGTGCTGGCCAAGTGGGAGGGCTTTCGCAACGCGGCGGCGGTGCAGATCCGCAAGGCGAGCTTTCGCTTCATCTCGGAACCCGCCGCGCAGACCACCGCGCTGCTGTCGAACGACGTCGACCTGTTCCCGCACGCATCCGTGTCGCGCAGCCTGGCGCAGTTCCAGAACGACAAGCGCTTCCAGATCGTGTTCAACGCCTCGCGCGGCAAGACCATCCTGGCCATCAACAACAAGCGCAAGCCGCTGGACGACGTGCGCGTGCGCCGCGCCATTGCGGCGGCCATCGACCGCAAGGCCGTGATCGAGGCGGCCGTGGACGGCCGCGGCATTCCCATCGGCAGCCACTACGTGCCGGGCGCGCCGGGCTATGTGGACACCACCGGCATCAACCCCTTCGACATCGAGAAGGCGAAGAAGCTGCTGGCCGAGGCCGGCGTGAAGGCACCGCTCGAACTCGACCTGGTGCTGCCGCCCCCGCCCTATGCACGCCAGGGTGGCGAGCTGATCGCCGCGCAGCTGGCCAAGATCGGCATCGTCGCGAAGATCCAGAACGTCGAGTGGGCGCAGTGGATCAGCGGCACCTACGGCAACAAGAACTACGACCTCTCGCTGATCCTGCACGTCGAGCCCTTCGACCTGGTGAACTACACCAAGCCCGAGTACTACTGGGGCTACCAGTCGGCGAAGTTCAACGAGCTGTTCGACAAGGCGCGCAACAGCGCGCGCCCCGCCGACCGCCTGCGCTACCTCGGCGACGCACAGCGGCTGCTGGCCGAGGACTCGGCCAACGTGTTCCTGTTCCAGCCGCAGTTCATCACGGTGGCGTCGCGCAGCCTGCGCGGCCTGTGGAAGGACACGCCGATCTTCGTGAACGACATCGCGGCCCTGTCGTGGGCCTGAAGTAAACGCCCACAGAGCCGCGCCCTACGGGAACGTCCCGAGGAAAAACCGCCGTGCGGGCCGCGCGGCGGCATACCCGCTGCGAGAGAATGACCGGCTGCGCACGTGGCATCTTTCGTGCTGCGTGTCATGTCTTTCGCCGCGCCGCGCCTCCCTTCGGGGCACGGCGCACGCCGAAGCAGTCATTCGACCCTGGCCCCGTTTTTCCGGAGATCACACGTATGTTGAACCGCCGCACCCTCCTCACCACCGCTGGCGCCACCGTTGCGCTGGCCACCCCGCTCGCCGGCATGGCGCAGGGCAGGAAGGACGCCATCGTGATCGGCATGGCGCTCGAACCGCCGGGCCTGGACCCAACCTCGGGCGCCGCCGCCGCCATTGCCGAAGTGGTGCAGTACAACATCCTGGAGACGCTCACCAAGATCAACGCCGACGGCAGCGTCACGCCGCTGCTGGCCGACAGCTGGGAGATCTCGCCCGACCTGAAGACCTACACCTTCAAGCTCAAGCGCGGCGTGAAGTTCCAGAACGGCGAGCCGTTCAACGCCGCCGCCGTCAAGTTCTCGTTCGACCGCGCCGGCGGCGAGAAGAGCACCAACAAGGACAAGCGCACCTTCGCCAACCTGGCCACGCAGGCGGTGGACGACTACACGGTGGTCGTCATCAACAAGGAGATCGACCCCGACCTGCCCTTCGTGCTGGGCCAGGCCACGGCCGTGATCGTCGAGCCCAAGAGCGCGGACACCAACGCCAACAAGCCGGTCGGCACCGGTCCCTACAAGCTGGACGCCTGGGCCAAGGGCTCGTCGCTCACGCTGAGCAAGTGGGAAGGCTTTCGCAGCCCCGCCACCGCGAAGATCAACAAGGTCACCTTCCGCTTCATCTCCGACACGGCCGCGCAGGCCGCCGCGCTGCTGTCGGGCGACGTGGACGTGTTCGCGCGCATCGGCACGCGCGTGGTGCCGCAGTTCAAGATGAACCCGCAGTTCCAGGTGATCCTGGCCGGTTCGCGCGCCAAGACCATCCTGTCGATCAACAACAGGAAGAAGCCGCTGGACGACGTGCGCGTGCGCCGCGCCATCCTGGCGGCCATCGACCGCAAGGCCATCATCGAAGGCGCGGCCGACGGCTTCGGCGTGCCCATCGGCAGCCACTACGTGCCGGGCGCCGCGGGCTATGTCGACACCACGGGCGTCAACCCCTTCGACATCGAGAAGGCCAAGAAGCTGCTGGCAGAGGCCGGCGTGAAGACGCCGCTCGAACTGAAGATGACCCTGCCGCCGCCGCCGTACGCGCGCCAGGGCGGCGAGGTGATCGTGGCCCAGCTGGCCAAGATCGGCATCGTGGTGAAGGTGCAGAACGTCGAGTGGGCGCAGTGGCTCAGCGGCACCTACGGCAACAAGGACTACGACCTGTCGATCGTGTCGCACGTGGAGCCCTTCGACCTCGGCAACTACGCCAAGTCGGACTACTACTGGGGCTACCAGTCGAAGACTTTCGACACGCTGTTCGACAAGATCAAGAGCACCGCCAACACGGCCGAGCGCAACAAGCTGCTGGGCGACGCGCAGAAGCTGCTGGCGACCGACGCGGCCAACGGCTTCCTGTACCAGCCGCAGTTCCCGACCATCGCGAAGAAGAACGTGAAGGGCCTGTGGAAGGACAACCCGATCTTCGTGAACGACCTCTCGGCCCTGTCCTGGGGTTGAGGCAACTGCAGGGCGCGGGAGCTTTCCGCGCCCTCGGAACAACGGCGGCGCAGCGCAAAAACCTCAAGTGGCCGCGTACCGCCCCGGCTTGTGGTTGATCCACAGGAACAGCCCCATCACCACGGCAGCCACGACCGACCACCCTACCCGCTCGGGTGGAATCACGAACAGTGCGAACAACACCACCGTGCAGTCGATGCCCATCTGCACCTTGCCGGCCGGCCAGCCCCGCTTTTCCTGCAGGTACAGCGTCAACACGGTGGCGCCGCCCAGGCTGGCGCGGTGCCTGGCGAGGAACAGGCAGCCCGTGCCCAGCAGCAGCCCGCCGAGCACCGCCGCAAAGGCCGGGTGCAGGGAATGGATCGACAGATAGCGCGGCGCCCAGTCCGTCATGACCGAGAGCAACGCGATCGCCGAGAAGGTCTTCACCGTGAACGCCCGGCCCATGTGACGCCAGGCGAACCAGTAGAACGGCAGGTTGACCAGGAAGAACAGCTTGCCGAAGCTCACGCCGGTGGCGTAGTGCAACAGGAACGCGATGCCCGCCGTGCCGCCCGTGAGCAGGCCGGCCTGGCCGAACAGCATCATGGCGATGGCGACGAACAGCGTGCCCGAAAAGATCGCCTGCGCGTCGTCGAAACGCGAATGGCGCAGCCAAGCCGGGGTGGAAGTGGGAGGGGGCGCGTCCATGGCACATGTTGACGCAAATCCCGCGCCACCCTGTGCCCATATCCGGGCCGGCTCACGCCAGGTGGGCGGCCAGCATCTCCCGGGCCCGGGTCACGAACGGTGTTTCACCCCGTCGACCGGGCATCAGCTCGAAGGCCACGCGCGGTAACGCAGGCAGCCCGTGCGGCGCAGCCAGCCGCGCCACGCCGTCGCTGATGGCCGACTCGTTGAGGCAGGCCACGCCCAGGCCCGCGGCCAGCGCCGACTGCAACCCCGCCACGCCCGACGCCACGTGCGCCAGCGCGTAAGGCACGCGCCGGCGCCGCAGCAACGCCACCGTGAACTGATGCAGCGAACAGGTGTCCGGCAACGCCAGCAGCCGCAGCGGCTCGCCGCGCACGACCCGCATGCCCGTCGCGCCGAGCCACGCCAACGACTCGCGCCGGATCACCGACGCACGGGGCTGCGCCGCGGAAACACCGGCGATGTTCATCGCGAGGCCCACGTCGAAATCCCCGCGCGCATAGGCCGCACGCAGTGCGTCGCTCTTCAGGATGCCGACGTTCAGCCGGACCTGCGGGTAGCTCTCGCCGAGCCGGCCGAGCAGCCGCGTCAGGTCGCCGGGACGGAAGTAGTCGGTCACGGCAAGCCGCAACTCGCCCTGCAGCGTCTCGCCGTGCAGGTCGCGAAACGCCTCGTCGCTCATCGCCAGGATGCGCCGGGCGTAGCCCAGCAGCCGCAGCCCCGCCTCGGTGGGTGAAACACCCGCCTTGCTGCGCGTGAGCAGCGACTGCCCCGCGCGCGCTTCCAGCTTGCGGATCTGCTCGCTCACCGACGACTGCGACAGGAAGACGCGCGGCGCGGCGGCCGTGAGGCTGCCCGCGTCGACCACCGCCGCGAGCGTGCGCAACTGTTCCAGATCGAAACCCTGCATGAGGCATCCATTCGTTTATCCGATGGGCTTGATCATATCTTCCCGCTTTTCCGAATGATGTGCAGTTCCCACAATCACCCCATCGACCGTTCATTCACACAGGAGTCCGCCATGCCCCACATCGTCGTCCACCTCTCCGGCCAACCCGATGCCGCCCTCACCCGCAAGACCGTCGACGCGGTCGCCGAGCTCACGCAGAGCGTGCTCGGCAAGCAGCTGCCGGTGATCGCCATCACCGTGCAGTACATCGCCGCCGACGCCTGGTTCATCGGCGCCCAGACGCTGGCCGCGCTCGGCAAGTCGGCCTTTCACCTGGACATCAGCATCACCGACGAGACCAACACCAAGGCCGAGAAGGCGCGCTACCTGCGCGAGGTGCATGCGGCAATGGCGAAGATCCGGCCCGACCTGCACGAGGTGTCGTACATCCACGTGATCGACGCGCGCGGCGCGGCCTACGGCTACGGGGGAAAGACGCAGGAGTACCGCCACCAGCAGGCCGGCGTGTAGACAGCGCTTGAACGGGCGCTCCGGGTGGCGTTGAAGCAATGCCGGGGGCATGGCACCATGCCGCCATGCCCTCCGGAAATTCGCTAGCCGCCGACAGCCTCGGCAACCCCCTCACGCTCGACCATCCCGCCAGCCTGCCGCTGGTCGACGACTTCGTCATGGGCTTCATCTCGACCGAGGCGCGCGCGGTCCACCTGATCGCGCTGGCCGAGACCGATGCGAGCCCCATCGTGCAGGCCTATTGCGCCACGCTGCACCTGTTCGCCGAATCGCGCGAAGCCGTTGCCAATGCGCGGCCTTTCCTGGCAAAGGCGCGGGCGGGCGCGCAACGCGCCACGGCGCGCGAGCAGCGCTACATCGCGGCCATCGAGGCCTGGGCCGACGGCGACATCGCCCGCGCCATCGCGCTGCACGCCGAGCAGGCGAACGAGCATCCGCGCGACCTGGTGTCGGTCAAGCTGGGCCAGTACCACTGCTTCAATACCGGCGACTGCCCCGGCATGCTGCGGCTCGCGCTCGCCGTGCTTCCCCACGCGGCCGAGGTGCCCTACGTGCACGGCATGGCGGCCTTCGGCTACGAGCAGTGCCACCTGATGCGCGAGGCCGAGGCCAGCGCGCGCCGCGCCATCGCGCTGTGCCGCAAGGAGCCTTGGGCGCACCATGCGCTGGCGCACGTGATGCTCACCGAAGGCCGGCTCGCCGAAGGCCTGGCGTTCATGCAGGGCGTGAGCGACACCTGGACCGGCCTGAACTCCTTCATGGTCACGCACAACTGGTGGCATGTGGCGCTGTTCCTGATCGACCTGGGCCGCGACGCAGAGGCACTGGCCGTGTACGACGAGCACGCCTGGGGCGTGGTGAAGGACTACTCGCAGGACCAGATCGGCGCGGTCTCGCTGCTCGCGCGGCTGGAGCTCGCGGACATCGACGTGGGCACGCGCTGGGACGACGTGGCGCTCTATCTGCTGCAGCGCCAGGCCGACCATGTGCTGCCCTTCCTCGACCTGCAATACCTCTACGGCCTGGCGCGCGCAGGCCGGCCCGAGGCCGACGTGCTGTTGCGCAACATCGAGGCCTTCGCACCGCATGCGCCGCCGTCGACCCGCGCCGCATGGCAGCGCGTGTGCGTGCCGGCCGCGCACGGCCTGGTGGCGCATGCGCGCGGCGATCTCGCGGCGGCTGTCGAAGGGCTGGGCACGGCGCTGCCGCGCATGATCGAGATCGGCGGCAGCCATGCACAGCGCGACCTGTTCGAGCAGGTGTACCTCGACGCGCTGGTGCGCACAGGTACCGAGGCTTCGCTGACCGGTGCGCAGGGCATCCTGCAGCAGCAGCTCAACGGCCAGCCCGAGTCGCTGCGCCTGCGAAGGCAGGCGGCATCGGTCTACGAAAAGCTGGGGCTGGGCGCGCTGCTGCGCGACTGAACGCGCCGAACCCGAATCACCCCTTGGTCTTCAGGTGCCGCGTCTGGTCGTAGGTAGGCTGCGGCGGCAGGTCGGCCAGGTGCCGCGTGTCGGCCCAGTCGACGATCTCGATGGCCTCGGGCTTGGCCGGGTCGGCGATGCGGATGCGGTTGAAGCCCGCATTCGGAATGTCGCTGGTGCGCGGCCCGCTCAGGCTCAGGCCGCGAGCAGTGCGCCACACCATGTCGAGCACGCCGCCGTGCGTGACCACGATCAGGCGTTGGCCCCGGTACGCGGCAGCGACCGTGCCCAGCGCCGCGATGATGCGCGTGTGGAACTCGCGCGCCGTCTCGCCTTCGGGCATGGCGTGGTCTTCGCGGAACTCCAGCCACTCTTCCCAGGCGCGCGGGTGCAGGCTCTGGATCTCGTCGGAGCGCATGCCCTCGACCACGCCGAAGAACTGCTCGCGCAAGCCCGCCGAAGTGACCACCGGCAGCGACAGCTGCTGCGCGGCGGGCGCGGCCGTTTGCTGCGCGCGCATGAGGTCGCTGCTGACGATGTGCTGCACGGTCTCGCCGGCCAGCCGCAGGCCGAGCCGGCGGGCCTGCTCGTGGCCGATGTCGTTGAGCGGAACATCGGCATGCCCCTGGAAGCGCAGCTCGCGGTTCCAGGCGGTCTCGCCGTGGCGGATCAGGATCAGGTCGGTGGTTGCGTCGGGTTTGGGCGTTGGCATTGCCGCCCATTTTCCACCGTGCGGGCGGCGCTCAGGTGACCGTGGGCACCAGCTGTTGCATGGCCACCACCGCGTCGACCGCCGGCAGGGCGCCCAGGCGCACCGGCGACGGCGTGAGCAGCGACAGCACCCAGGCGATGACGAAGCCGCCGACGATGGCACAGACCACCACCACGGCGGTGTACGCAATGGCCTTGTCCGGCGGGCACTTCATGAGCACCGGCAGCCCGGTGTAGAGCAGGTACACGCCGTACAGCGCCGCCAGCGCGCCGATGACCGACAGCGAGGGCACCAGGCTGAAGATGCCGCCCACGAAGGCCGCCGTGCTGGCATAGGCCGACAGCTTGAGCGCGCCGATCTGGCTCTTCGTGCCCTCGAAGGTGGGTGCCATCGCGTCGATGATGAGCGCAAGCACGAACACCATCACCAGCGACATCACGTAGCCCACGACCATGTTCGCCAGCCCCGCGACGATCGGCACGCGAAAGCTCACGCCGAAGGCGCCGATGCCGACCAGCGACAGGCCGATGAAGCTCGCCACTGCCGGGATCAGCGCGAGGATCATCACGTAGTTCCTGTAGATGGAGGCGGCGTCGGCCGGCTCCTCCTCGATGGCCAGCCATGTGATCTTGGGTCTGAGCAGGATGGACTGGACACGGTCAACCAGGTTCATTGCGGGGTCCTCGACATGGATCCCGAAGTATGGAGCGACAGCCCCCGCACGACTGCTGGCCAGGAAGCCTATGCCATGACCTATGCCGTTACGCTGGTTACCGCATTCGCGCAGAATCCGTCGCCATGCCCAACCTTGTTCTCCTACCCGGTCTTGCCTGCGACGCGCGCATCTGGGAAGCCCAGCTGCCCGCCCTCCCCGCCGCCTTCAACGCCCGCGTGAGCGACGCCCAGCTTCACAACGACAGCATCGAGGGCATGGCCGCGGCCGTGCTGCGCGACAACGACGGCCCGCTGGTGCTGTGCGGCGCCTCGATGGGCGGCATGGTCGCCATGGAGGCGGCCCGCCAGGCGCCCGAACGCATCGCGGGGCTTGCGCTGCTGGGCACCAGCGCGCGGCCCGAAACGCCCGACATGTTCACGCTGCGCGAAGGCGCCATCGCGTACTTCGAGCGCGGCGAGCTGCGCGAGATGATCGAGCCGAACGTCTACTTCGCCTTCCACCCCACGCAGGCGGCCGACCCTGCCATGGTGCAGCGCTACCTGGACATCGTGCTCGGCGCGGGCGCGGAACAGCTCATCCGCCAGAACCGCGCGGTGATGCGCCGGCCCGACGCGCGCCAGCACCTGGATGCGATACGCGCACCGGTGCTGCTGATCTGCGGCAACGAAGACCGCCTGGCGCCGCCCGAGTGCACGCGCGAGATGGCGGCGCTGCTGCCGGCTTCGGAGGTCGTGTGGATCGCCGACTGCGGCCACATGCTGACGATGGAAAAGCCCGAGCAGGTCAACGACGCGCTCAACGCCTGGCTCGACAGGCAGTTCCCTTCCGCCTGAGCCGCTGCGGGGCCGCGTCCCGCTTGACGGCGAACCGGGCGAAGCAGGCGACCGCAAGCCGGCGCCGGTGTCGATGAAAAACGGCAAGAAGAACCCTCATGTTTTTGCCGTTTCCTGCCGATAGAAGTAAGTCGTGCGTCTTACAGGGATAGCACCAAGTGCGTGCCCTGCCGACGCTGAAGACTGCTTTCATCGTCAACTTCATTACTACCGTGAAAAATCTAAAAATCGGCACGCGCCTGGGCCTCGTGTTCGGACTGCTGCTGCTCCTGCTCGCCGCCATCGCCGTCGTAGGCATCAACCGCCTGCGAGACCAGAACGCCACCACCACCCGCATCACGTCGAACATTTCGCCCAAGATCGCGTCCGCGCGCGAAATGTCGTACGTGGCGGTGGACATCGCCCGCATCACGCGCAACCTGATCCTGTTGAACGACGAGGCGGCCAGGAACGCCAACCGGGCGGCGCTGGACAAGGCAAAGGCCGAAGCCGATGCGCACCTGGCGGCGCTGGACAGGCTGGTGGACACCGACCGCGGCCGCGTCCTGCTGGGCACGATCAAGACCACGCTGGCCGACTACCGAGCCTTCACCAACACGGTGGTCGAGCTGGCCATGGCGAACCGCAAGGAAGACGCCACGAACGAGCTCTTCGGCGAGCGCTACAAGACGCAGGCAGCCTACCTGGGCGCGCTGAGGGAGATGGTCGACTTCCTGAGCAAGCAGATGGACACGGCGGCAATCCAGGCCCAGGACGTGGCGGACGCCGCCACCCGGATCATGGCGGTCGCCGCCGTGCTGGCCGGCCTGCTGGGCGTGGCCTCCGCGTGGCTGATCACGCGCTCGATCACGCGGCCGCTCGACCATGCGGTCGAGGCCGCCGACCGCGTCGCGCGCGGAGACCTCAGCCAGGCGATCGAAGCGCACTCCACGGACGAAACGGGCCGGATGCTCACTGCCCTGCAGCGCATGCAGGAAAGCCTGGCACGCACCGTGGGCCTGGTGCGCGGCAATGCGGAGGGCGTGTCCACCGCCAGCGCGCAGATCTCCCAGGGCAACGAAGACCTGTCGTCACGCACCGAGGAGCAGGCCAGTTCGCTGGAGCAGACCGCGGCGTCGATGGAAGAGCTGACCTCCACGGTCAAGCAGAACGCCGACAACGCACGCCAGGCGAACCAGCTCGCCGTGTCGGCCTCGGAAGTGGCGGTGAAGGGCGGCGACGTGGTGGGCAAGGTGGTCACGACCATGGCGTCGATCGATGCCTCGTCGCGCAAGATCGTCGAGATCATCGGTGTCATCGACGGCATTGCCTTCCAGACCAACATCCTGGCCTTGAACGCAGCGGTGGAAGCCGCGCGCGCCGGCGAGCAAGGCCGCGGCTTCGCGGTGGTGGCCTCGGAAGTGCGCAACCTGGCGCAGCGCTCGGCGGCGGCGGCCAAGGAAATCAAGGACCTCATCGGCGACTCGGTGAGCAAGGTGGACGCGGGCACCACCCTCGTGGGTGAAGCCGGCCGCACGATGGACGACATCGTGGGCAGCGTGCGCCGCGTGACGGACATCATGGGCGAGATCACTGCCGCCAGCCAGGAGCAGACGTCGGGCATCGAGCAGATCAACCAGGCCATCAGCCAGATGGACCAGGTCACGCAGCAGAACGCGGCGCTGGTGGAAGAAGCGAGCGCCGCGGCGTCGTCGCTGCGAGACCAGGCGGGCGGCCTGCTTCAGGCGGTGAGCGTGTTCACGCTGGAAGAAGGCCGACATGCGGCCGCGGCCGTGGCCGTGGCGCCCGCCTTCGCACCTGCCAAGCCCAAGCCCAAGGCAACGACGACGACGCCCGTGCGCCCGCGCATGCAAGCCAAGGCGCCGGCGCCCGAGCTGGCCACGGCGCCCGGTGACTGGGAACAGTTCTGAAGCTGTTCAGGCCATCGCCCGCACGGCGATGCCTTCCTGCTGCAGCCGCTCGCGAATGCGGCGCGCAAAGGCCAGCGCATGGGCGCCGTCGCCGTGCAGGCACACGGTCTGCGCATTGACGGCCACGGTGCTGCCGTCGATCGCCGTCACGCGGTGCTCGCGCACGAATGCCAGCGTCTGCGCGATGGATTGCGCTTCGTCCTCGATCAACGCGCCGGGCTGGCTGCGCGGCACCAGGCTGCCGTCGGGCATGTAGCCGCGGTCGGCAAACACTTCTTCCACCGGCGTGAGGCCGGCGCGGCGGGCCGCGTCGATCATGTGGCTGCCGGCCAGGCCGAAGAACTTGAGCGAAGGGTCGAACCGGCGCACCGCCTCGCACAAGGCTGCGGCAAGCTCGGGCTCCTTCACGGCCTGGTTGTAGAGCTGGCCGTGCGCCTTCACGTGCGCGAGCGTGCCGCCCTCGGCCTTCACGATGGCCGCCAGCGCACCCACCTGGTACAGCACGTTGGCCACGATCTCGTCGGGCGGCAGGTGCATGGTGCTGCGGCCGAAGTTCTCGCGGTCCGGAAAGCTCGGGTGCGCGCCGATGGCCACGCCGTTCTGAAGGGCCCAGCGCACGCATTGCTGCATGGTCTTCGCGTCGCCCGCGTGCCAGCCGCAGGCGATGTTGGCGGAGCTCACCAGCGCGAGCAGGGCTTCGTCGCTGCCGGCGCCTTCGCCGAGGTCGGCATTGAGATCGATCTGCATGGGGAAATTCCTTTTATTGGAAAGTCTATGCCGCGCGGGGCCAGCCTGCAGCAGCCAGGCCTTGCGCCACCTGCGCCAGGTAGCGTTGCTGGTCGGCCCAGGCCGCGAGCGCCTGCACCTGGTCGACCTGCACCAGGCGCAGCTTGCCGTTGAGCGGCGCCTGCGCCAGCTTCCAGAGGTCGGCGCGGATGACCACGCCGATGCGCGGGTAGCCGCCCGTGGTCTGCGCGTCGCCCATCAGGATGATCGGCTGGCCCGAAGGCGGCACCTGGATCGTGCCGGGAATCACGCCCGACGACAGCATGTCGCCGGTGCGCTTGCGCTTGAGTTCGGCGCCCGCGAGCCGGCTGCCCATGCGGTTGCTCTGGGGCGTGATGCGCCAGCGCTCGCCCCGCAGCTGCTCGCGCGCGGCCAGGGTGAACTGCTCGAACTCGGGGCCGGGCAGCACGCGCAGCGCGATGGCGCCGTCGGCCTCTTCGGCGCCCCAGTCGGGGCCGCGCAGGCCGAACGCACGGCGTTCGCGTTGTGCGGCGTCCAGGCGCGAGGCGCCCAGCGCCAGCCGGTCGCCCTTGCGCAGCGCGCGGCCTTCGTGGCCGCCGAAGCCGGCCTTGAGGTCGGTGCTGCGCGAGCCGAGGATCTGCGGCACGTCGATGCCGCCGGCCACCGCGAGCCAGCTGCGCAGGCCGGTCTTCTTCACGCCCGAGGCGTTGGCGCCCGCAAGCTTCAGGGTCTGGCCGGCCGCGACCGGCACGCTCCAGCAGGACCGCAGCGGCACGCCGTCGAGGCTGGCGCTGAAGTCGTCGCCGGTGAGCGCGATGCGGGTGCCGGTTTCGAACTGCAGTTCGCACCCGCCCATGGTGAGCTCGAGCCCCGCCGCGCCGTCGGCATTGCCCACGAGCCGGTTGGCCAGCGTGAGCGAGAGCACGTCGAGCGCGCCGCCCGGGCAGATGCCGAGCTGGCGATGGCCGTGCCGGCCCAGGTCTTGCACCGAGGCGAGCAAGCCGGGTTTGCGGATCACGATCATGTCTGCACGCTTTCCACGACGAAGCGCACGCGGTCACCGGGGCGCAGCAAGGTGGGCGGTTCGGCCGTGGGGTCGAACAGCGCGAGCGAGGTCCGCCCGATCAGTTGCCAGCCGCCCGGCGACACCAGCGGATAGATGCCGGTCTGCTCGCCGCCGATGCCGACCGATCGCGCGGGCACCGCGGTGCGCGGCTCGGCGCGGCGCGGTGTGGCGAGCTCGGGCGGCAGGCCGCCCATGAAGGCGAAGCCCGGCAGGAAGCCGAGCAGGTAGACGATGTACTCGCCGGCGGCGTGGCGGCGCACCACCTCGGCCGGCGTGAGGCCGGTGTGGGCCGCGACGTCGGCCAGGTCGGGGCCGTGCTCGCCGCCGTAGGCCACCGGAATCTCCACCAGCCGCCCTTCGATGGCGCCCGGCGCCAGCTTCGGCCAGGCTTCGAGCACCTGCGCGGTGAGCGTGTCGAGGTCGATCGCGGTCGGATCGAAGGTGAGCGTGAGGTTGTTCATGCCCGGCAGCGTCTCGCCGACGCCGGGCCATTGCCTGGCCCACTCGGCCAGCGCCCAGATGCGCTGCTGCTGCGCCAGCGTGGCGGGCCCGGGCAGCTCGCACAGCAGCGCTGCATCGCCCAGCAGATGCAGCCGGGGCAAAGGAATGCCGCTCACTTCACACGGGCCTGCCCGCCGCCCGGAGCACTTCGCGGAACACCGCGGAACCGGCTTTGCCGGGCCGCTGGTGTTGCCCCCGGCGAGGGGGAAGGAGAAGCGACACGAAGTGCGCGAAGCCTGGGGGAGTGCCTATTCACGACCGAGGCTGCGGACCTTGGCAGCCAGCTTCTGCTCCACGTTGGGAGAGACGAACTTGTGGACTTCGCCGCCGAGCATGGCGATTTCGCGCACGAAGGTGCTCGAGATGAACTGGTACTTGTCGCTGGGCGTCAGGAACACGGTCTCGACGTCGGGCATCAGCGAGCGGTTCATGCCCGCGAGCTGGAACTCGTAGTCGAAGTCGGTCACGGCGCGCAGGCCGCGCACCATGGCCTTGCCGCCGCGCGCGACGACGAAGTCGCGCAGCAGGCCCGAGAAGCTCTCGACGGTGACCTGGTCGCTGTAGGGCGTCACGGCCTCGCGGGCCATGTCCATGCGTTCGGAGAGCGTGAAGAGCGCCTTCTTGTGGTGGCCCGCCGCGACGGCGACGATCACCTTGGAGAAGAGCTGGGTTGCGCGCCGCACCACGTCCTCGTGACCGAGGGTGATGGGGTCGAAAGTGCCGGGGTAAACCGCGATCACGTTGCTGGCCATGGTTGCTTCTTCCTCATGCTGCCGGTGCGGCTTGTTCGGCGGATTATGCAGTCGGCTGCGCCACGGGACGCAGCAGATGGGCGTGGACGGCGCCGGCCTTCAGGTAGCGAAAGCCGACGAGGCCGAAGGCGGCGAGTTCCTCGTCGCTCCAGCGGCGCGGCGCCTCGAGGTACACCGAGCCCCCGGCGCGCAGTGCGCGCGCGGCGGCGCGCAGGGACGGCTCGTACAGCGCGACACTTTCGAAGGGCGGGTCGAGGAACACGGCGTCGAGGCTGCCGGCGGCCACGCGCTCGAGCGCGGTGAGGCCGTTGCCACGCTCGACACGCACGGCCTCGGCCGACAGCTTGGTCTTGGCGGCGAGCAACTGCGCGACCAGCGCGGCGTCCTGCTCGCACAGCAGGACATTCGCCGCGCCGCGAGAGGCGGCTTCGAGGCCCAGCGCGCCGGTGCCCGCGAAGGCGTCGACGCACTGCCAACCCGGCAGCGCGCCGCCGCCGACGCCGGCCAGGCTCGCGAGCCAGTTGAAGAGGGTTTCGCGCACGCGGTCGGGTGTGGGGCGCAGGCCGGGCTTGTCGGCCACGGCGAGGCGGGTGCGCTTCCATTCGCCGCCGATGATGCGCACCTCGCTGGGCCTGGTGGGGCGCTTGGGCTTGGCGGGCGCCGAGGGCGCGGACTTGCGGGAGGCTGGGGCGGCTTTCTTGGGCATGCGGCGAGCTTAACGCCGCCGCATACGCGGGGTTTCACAGCCCGGGGAAGGCACGCCGTGCCAGCAGCGCGGCCAGCACGAGCATGGTGCCGCCGACGAGCGCATCGAGCATCTGCCAGGCGCGCGGCCGCGCGAACACCGGCGCGAGCAGGCGCGCACCGAAGCCCAGCGAGGTGAACCACAGCACGCTGGCCACCGACGACCCCGCCACGAACCACAGCTTCAGCAGGCCCGGGTACTGCGCGCCCGCGCTGCCCACGAGCAGCACGGTGTCGAGATAGACGTGCGGGTTGAGCAGCGTGAAACCGGCGGCCTGCGCGACCACGGCCGCGCGCGACACCGAGGCGCCCTGCGCGGTGGCCTGCAAGGCAGCGGGCCGCCGCGAACGCCACAACGCCTTCAGCCCATAGGCGCCGAGAAAGGCCGCGCCGAGCGCCGCGAGCACGGTGGCCAGCATCGGCCGCCCGTTCAGCGCCTGCGCCATGCCGGCCACGCCCGCGCCGATCAGCACCGCGTCGCTGGCCGCGCAGAACAGCACCACCGCGCCCACGTGCTCGCGGCGCAAGCCCTGGCGCAGCACATAGGCGTTCTGCGCGCCGATGGCGACGATGAGAACCAGGCTCATGAAGAGCCCGTTGGCGAAGGCGGTGGAGACGTGTACGGCTTGCATGTCTCGAGGATGCCGCCGGCACGGGCTTAATTCAAACTAAACTTTCTAAAGCCGATTCAGTTTTACTTCATCTCTCATGCTCGACTACGCCGCTCTCCACGCCCTTGCAGCCGTCGTGCGCGAAGGCAGCTTCGAACGCGCGGCGCGCGCGCTGCATGTCACGCCGTCCGCGGTGTCGCAGCGCATCAAGCAGCTGGAGGAGCGCACCGGCGGCGCGCTGCTGGTGCGCGGCCAGCCCTGCGTGGCGACGGAGGCGGGGCTGCAGCTGTGCCGGCACGTGGAGCGCGTGGGCATGCTGGAGCACGAACTGCGCTACGCCCTGCCCGCCCTGGGCATGGACAGCGGCGCGGCCCACGAGCGCGTCACGGTGCGCGTGGCCGTCAACGCCGACAGCCTCGCGACCTGGTTCATGGCGGCCGCCGCCGCATTCGCAGAACAGGCCCCGGCCGCGCTGCTCGACCTCACGGTCGACGACCAGGACCACACGGCCGAGCGGCTGCGCAGCGGCGCGGTGCTCGCGGCAGTGACGGCGCTCGCGCAACCGGTGGCGGGCTGCAACAGCGAGGCGCTGGCACGATGCACTACGTGGCGGCGGCCAGCCCGGCGTTCGTGCGCGCGCATTTCGCCAAGGGCGTGGGCGCCCGCGCGCTCGCAAGCGCGCCGAGCCTGGTGTTCGACCGCAAGGACCGCCTGCAGGCGCGCTGGGTGCGGCGCATCTGCCACCGCAACGTCGAGACGCCGCGCCACTGGATTCCCTCGCCCAACGCCTTCGTCGAGGCGGCGTGCGCGGGCATGGGCTGGGGCATGCATCCGGCCAGCATGGTGGCCGATGCGATTCGCCAGGGAGCGCTGGTGGAGCTGGTGCCCGGCTCGACGCTGCCGGTGCCGCTCTACTGGCAGCAGGCGCGCGCGGCGCCGCGCCTGCTCGGGCAACTGGGCGCCGCGGTGCGCGCGGCCGCCCGCCAGGGCGCGCACGCCCTGGCGTGACCCCGAAGGATCAGGGCTGTGCCTTGTCGGTGGTCTTGGTCCTGGTCTGGGCGTCCTTGCCGCCCACCACCACCGTCACCATGCGATCGGGCTGCAGCTTGCGCTGGAAGGCGGCCTTGATCTCGGCCGCCGTGACGGCGTTCATGCGCGCGGTCCAGGTGTCGAGGTAGTCCAGCGGCAGGTCGTTCCAGGCGATGTTGGCCACGTTACCGATCAGCTTGCGGTTGCTGTCCAGCAGCAGCGGAAAGCCGCCGATCACGTTGTCCTTGGCGGCCTTCAGCTCGCTCGCCGTCGGGCCTTCGGCGACAAACTTGGCCAGCACCTCGCGCGACATCTTCACCGCGTCTTCGGCCTGGTCGGGCCGGGTCTGGAAGCCGATGCGGAACGCGCCCGCCTCGAGCCCTGGCGCAAAGCCGCTGTAGATGCTGTAGGTGAGGCCGCGCTTCTCGCGCACTTCATTCGTCAGGCGCGACACGAAACCGCCGCCGCCGAGCACGTAGTTGCCCAGCGTGAGCGCGAAATGGTCCGGGTCCTTGCGCGGGTAGCCGGGCTGGCCGATGAAGACATGGGCCTGCGCCGAGTCGAACGCGATGCGCTCGTCCTTCGGCGCGGTCAGCGCTGCCACGGGCGCGATAGCGGGGAGCGCCGCGCAGCCATCGGTCGCGGGCAGGCGCGACAGCAGCGCAGTCGCCAGCGTCTCGGCCTCGGCGCGCGTGACGGCGCCCACGATGCTGAGCTTGGCCCGGCACGGCACGATGAGCTGCTCGTAGCGCTGGCGCATGACGGCGGTGTCGATGCGCGCCAGCGTTTCTTCCGTCACCTCCTGGCCGTAGGGATGCACGCCGTACACCGCCTGGGCGAAGGCGCGCCCGGCGATGGTCGCGGGCTTGGTGTTGGCCTCCTTGATGGCGGCGTTGATGCGCTCGCGCTCGCGCTGCCACACGTCGTCGGGGAAGGCCGGCTCGCCGATCTCGCGCGAGGCCAGCGCGACGGCCTTGTTCAGCAGGGCCGGGTCGGACAGCGAGCGCAGCGAGTAGCTGGCACGGTCGGTGCCCGCGCTCACGTCGAAGCTCGCGCCCAGGTCGGCCCAGGCCTCGCCCAGGGCGTTCTGGTCGAGCGCGGGTTCGCCGTTCCTGCCGGCGCGCACGCCCTTCTCGACCATGGCCGATGTGGTGCTCGCCAGGCCGGCCTGCGCCGCCGGGTCGCGGCGGCTGCCGGCGTCGAAGTCGACCTGCACGTCGACGATCGGCAACGCGTTGGTCGCCACCAGGTAGATCTTGGCGCCGTTGGCCAGCGTCCAGTGCTGGATGGGCAGCGCGGCCTGCGCGCTGCCCATGCCAAAAAGGGCAGTTACACCCGTCAGCAGTGCGTATTGCGCTATCTTTTTGAGAGTAAACATGAAATTCGTACCTTTCAGCGCAGCTCGCCTGCGGGCGCCGCGAAGCCGCGGCCGCGCTTGGCCTCGGGCGGCAGGGGACGCAGCGTGGCGACCGTGAGCTGGTCGTCGCCGAAGTATTTGGCGGCCACGGCCTGCACCTGGGCCGGGGTCACGGCCTGCAGCCGGGCGACGATGCGCTCGCTGGCGTCCAGCGGCAGCCCCTGCACCCAGTTGCTGCCGAGTTCGCGGGCCTGCGCCATCACCGAGTCGCGCTTGTAGGTTTCGCTCGCGACCCATTGGGTCTTGACGCGGGCCAGTTCGGCTTCGCCCACGCCGTCCTTGGCGATGCGCGCCACCTGGGCGCGCAAGGCGGCCTCGACCACCTCGGCGCTCTTGCCGGCCGCCGGCACACCGTCGAGCACGAAGAGCTGCGGACCGCGGCCGACGAAGCCCGAATAGGCACCGGCCGAATCGGCAACGCGGTCGGGGCCCTGCGTGAGCGCGCGGTCCAGCCGCGCGCCGGAATAGCCGTCGAGCACGGCGGACAGCACCACCAGCGCCCAGGCGTCGCTGTTGGCGTCGTCGATGCCGGCCAGCTGCGGCGCGCGGAACGCCAGCGACACGTAGGCCTGCTCGGCCGGGGCCTTGAACTCGATGCGGCGGATGCCGCGCTGCACCGGCTCGACGCGCGGCTTGCGCGCGGGCACGGCACGCGAGGGAATGCGGCCGTAGTACTTGTCGGCCATGGCGCGCACCTGCGCCACGTCGACGTCGCCGGCCACCACCAGTACGGCGTTGGCGGGCACGTACCAGCGCTTGTGGAAGTCGCGCACGTCCTCGGGCGTCATGGCGTCGAGGTCGCTCATCCAGCCGACCACGGGGCGGTGGTACGGCGAGGCGATGAAGGTGGCGGCGTTCTGCTGCTCGCCGAGCAGCGCGCGCGGCTGGTCTTCGGTGCGCAGGCGGCGCTCTTCCTTGACCACCTCGATCTCGCGCTTGAACTCGTCGTCGGGCCACTGGTTGTTGGCGAAGCGGTCCGACTCGAGCTTCATGACCTGCTCGAGGCTGCCGACCGGAATCTGCTGGTAGTAGCCGGTGTAGTCACGCGTGGTGAAGGCGTTTTCCTGGCCGCCCAGGGCGGCCACGCGGCGCGAGAACTCACCGGGCTTGATGTCCTTGGTGCCCTTGAACATCATGTGTTCGAGCGCATGTGCCACACCGGAGGTGCCGTCGACCTCGTCCATGGAGCCTACGCGCACCCAGACCATCTGCACCGCCGTCGGCGAGCGCCGGTCGGGCTGCACGATCAGCGTCATGCCGTTGGCCAGAGTGAATTGCTGGGGGCCGGGCGCCGCGGCTGCGGCGGCGGAAGGCGGCGT
This sequence comes from Variovorax sp. AC103, assembly GCF_979254005.1. NCBI lineage: Bacteria > Pseudomonadati > Pseudomonadota > Betaproteobacteria > Burkholderiales > Comamonadaceae > Variovorax > Variovorax sp. AC103. The sequence continues at coordinate 137,853 of NZ_CEEDFC010000024.1, forward strand.
GGAAGCCGGAGTGGATTGGGCCTGCGCAGGCATGGCCCACGGCGCGAAGAGCGCCATCGCCAGCACCGCACCAGACGCAGCACGGCGTGGCGGGAGGTGTTTCATAGAATGGGTCGGATTGTAAAAAGCTCCTGATGTTCAGTTTCTTCAAGAAAAAACCGCCCGCCGAAACCCCCGACACGCCCGCGCCCACCGCGCCGGCCACGCCCGCACCTGCGCCTGCCCCGGAGGCCGCGCCAGCGCCGGCACCCGCTCGCTCGGTGTTCTCGCCGTCGAGCTGGTTCGGCGCGAAGCCGGCAGTGGAAGAAACGCCTGCTGCGCCACCGGTTGCGCCGCCACCGCCTGCGCCCCTCCCGCCGCCGCCGCCTCCTCCTGCCGCGGTCCCTGTGCCGGCGCTGGCGCAGTTCGAGGAGAAGGGCGCGCGTGGCTTCCGCTACCGCTTCCCCTACATCTTCGGCGGCTTCACGG
>NZ_CEEDFC010000025.1:0-120815 GCF_979254005.1 Variovorax sp. AC103
CACCTGCGCCGGCACCCATTCCCGCGCCTGTCCCCGCCCCCGTCGTCGCCACCGAGCGCAAGGGTTGGTTCGACAAGCTCAAGACCGGCCTGCGCAAGACCGGCAGCGGCATCCAGGCCGTGTTCGTCAACGCGCAGATCGACGACGCGCTCTATGAAGAGCTCGAATCCGCGCTGCTGATGGCCGACACCGGCGTCAAGGCCACCGAGTTCCTGCTCGAGGACCTGCGCGGGCGCGTCAAGCGCCAGATGGCCACCGACGCTTCGCAGGTCAAGGTGCTGCTGGCCGAGGCCGTGGCCGACCTGCTCCGGCCGCTCGAAAAGCCCCTGGTCATCGGCCAGTTCACGCCCACCGTGATCATGGTGGCCGGCGTCAACGGCGCGGGCAAGACCACCTCCATCGGCAAGCTCACCAAGCACCTGGCCAACGAAGGCGCCTCGGTGCTGCTGGCCGCGGCCGACACCTTCCGGGCGGCGGCGCGCGAGCAGCTGCTGGTCTGGGCCGACCGCAACACGGTGGAGATCGTGAGCAACGAGGGCGGCGACCCGTCGGCCGTGAGCTTCGACGCGGTGAACGCCGGCAAGGCGCGCGGCAAGGACGTGGTGCTGGTCGATACGGCCGGCCGCCTGCCCACGCAGCTGCACCTGATGGACGAGCTCAAGAAGATCAAGCGCGTGGTCACCAAGGCGGACGCCACGGCGCCGCACGAGGTGCTGCTGGTGATCGACGGCAACACCGGCCAGAACGCGCTCGCGCAGGTCAAGGCCTTCGACGAGACGCTGGGCCTCACCGGCCTGATCGTGACCAAGCTCGACGGCACGGCCAAGGGCGGCGTGCTGTGCGCCATTGCGCGCGAGCGGCCGATTCCGGTGTACTTCATCGGCGTGGGCGAGAAGCTGGAAGACCTGGAAACCTTCAACGCGCGCGAGTTCGCGCAGGCCCTGCTGGGCTGATACCGCCCCCGGCAGCGAACGTAAAAAAAACGGCCCCCGCTTGCGCTGGGGCCGTTTTCTTTTTTCTTCTTTTCTTCTCTCCCTGTCTCCCTGCCCTCTCCGGCTCGGTCCACCCAGGTTTCCCGGTCTATCGAGCCTTCTTCCTGGCGGACGGCAAGCCGTCCGCTCCTCGCAAGCTTGTCGTCAGAGCCCGAACGGGTTCGTCGGCTTGCACAGCAGGATGCCCGTGCAGTTGTTGGGCTTGTAGTAGTAGTTGCGCAGCTCGGTGCCCACGTTCAGCGGGCCGACGAAGCCGTAGCCGTTCGCGCCCACGGCATTGGATTGGGCGATCTCGGCGTCCAGCGTGGCTTCCTCGGTCAGCGCCTGGTAGTTGAAGGTGCTGGACTGCGACAGGTCCTTCACGAAGACGCTGCCCGTGAAGCCGCCGAAGATGTAGGGGAAGCGGTAGCGGAAGCCACGCGCGCCCTTCTCCTCGAACTGCGCCAGCGCCCCGCTGGTGTCTGCAGCGGTGTCGCCCAGTTCGTAGGCGTAGGTGGCGCCGCCGGCCGAGCTCTTCTCGAACACCGCGGTGTTGGCACCGCCGAAAACGTAGCCTGGTGCCGTGTTGAAGTAGCCCGCCGCACCCTGTGCATTCACCTGCGCCAGGAAGGCGTCCTTGTCGGTGGCCGAGGCGTCGGTGCGGTAGGTGTAGGTGGCGTCGACGTCGCTGTCCTTGCGGTACATCATCACCGTGGTCGTGCCGCCGACGCCCATCGCGCCGACCCAGCGAAAGCCCCGGCTGCCCGCCTCGTTGGCCTGCGACAGGAAGGCGCTGGCATCCGCCGGAGGCGCCTTCAGCTCGTACACATAGGTGGCGTCGCCGTTCTTCACATAGACATGGCCCACGGACGCGCCCGAACCCAGCGGGCTCAGGAACATGAACCCCTTCGCGCCCTCGGTGTTGAGGTCGTTCAGGAAGCCGGCGGTGTCGGCGGGGTACGGCAGTTGCTCGTACATGAAGGTCCTCGTGGCGGGTGCCGGTGCCGGTGCCGGTGCGGGCGCTGGTGGCTCCGCCGACGGAGGGGGTGCGGGAGGCGGCGGCACGACAATGTTGCCGATGGGCGCGAACGAGGCGCCGTTGTCGCCACCGCCGCCGCCGCACGCCGCGAGCGCGAGGGTGGCAGCCACTGCAGCGGCGACCGCCGCGAGCTTGAACTTCATTGAGAGAAACCTCCATTCCGATTGTTTTGAGGCAACGCGGGGGCGAGCCCGGTTGCATGGCGCGCCCGGGCAAACCGGGAGCAACTCGAAGTTAAAGGTTGGCCTCGCAGTCGGCCAGTGCCGAAAGTCACGACATCGGTCGGCTAAAGATTGCATTGGCATTCATATGAATACCAATATCTTCAAACTGACAAAATCGACGTGCGGCGGTCGCGTTCAGGCGGAAGGCGCGGCCTGCGCCATGGCCCGCAGCAGCGACTCGGCGGCCACCGGCTTGAACAGCACCGGCACGCGCGATTCGCGCACGCGCATCAGCCGGTCCGGCGAGGTCTCGCCGGTGATGAGCAGCAATGGCGTCGCCGCGCCGCCACCCTCGCCCGCGGCACCCTGGCTCAGGCGCAGGCCGGCGTCGAGCCCGTCGGCGCCGTCGGCCAGGCGGTAGTCGCACAGCAGCAGTTCGAAGGGCCGGCCCTCGGCGGCGGCGCGCCGCAGGGCGTCGGCCGCTGCCTCCTCGTCGGCCACGGCGTGCGCGTCGACGGCATGGGAGCGCAACAGGCCCATCATGGCCTCGCGGATTTCCAGTTCGTCGTCCAGCAGCAGCACACGTGCGGGCAGCGCGGGCATCGGGGCCCGGCGCAACGCCGACGGCGCCGCTGCAACGGCGCTCAAGGCGCCGGCCGGGGCACCGACGGCCGGAACCACCACACGAAAGAACGTGCCGCGCCCGGGCCGCGAGTGCATCTGCACCGGATGGCCGAGCAGGCGCGACAACCGCTGCACGATCGACAACCCGATGCCCAGCCCCCTCGAACGGTCGCGGCCCGGGTTGTCGACCTGATAGAACTCCTCGAAGATCCGGCTCGACTGCTCGGGCGCAATGCCGATGCCGCTGTCGCGCACCTCGATCCACACGGCGTCGCCGCGATCGCGCGCCGTGACGGTCACGCCGCCGCGGGCGGTGTACTTCAGCGCGTTGTCCATCAGGTTGGACAGCATGCGGTGCAGCAGTTGCGGGTCGCTGCGCACCCACAGGCCGCTGGCGCGCACGCGCAGCTGCAGCTGCTGGTGCTCGGCACGCGCGGCGAAGGTGTGGTTGAGCGGCAGGAACAGCGCGTCGAGCTGCACCGGCTGGGGGGCCGGCGTGATCACGCCGGCGTCCAGGCGCGAGATGTCGAGCATGGTGTCGAGCGAGGCGCCCAGCGCGTTCACCGCGCGCATCAGGCGCGCGGCGTTGCGGCCCTCGGGGCGGTCGCGCAGCTCGTTTTCCAGCGCGGCGCCGAACAGTGCAATGGCGTGCAGCGGCTGGCGCAAGTCGTGGCTGGCGGTACCGAGGAAGCGGGTCTTTTCCTCGCTGGCTCGTTCGGTGGCGGCAATCTGCTCGCCCAGGCGCGCGGCAAGCGCCTCGTTCTCGAAGCGCAGCATGAGCGACTCGGTCAGCAGCTTGTGCTGGCCCACACCCGCGTGCAGGGTCAGCAGCAGGTAGGCCGCGCCGGCCGCCGCCAGGAACAGGTGCAGGCCGTCGCCCTGCCAGGCGAGCGCGGTGATCATGCCCATCGACATCGGCATCGTGTAGCCGAACAGCGCCGGCTTGAGCGGCCACAGCGACTGCGCCGCGCGCGCGCAGCTGCCGACGATCACGGCCAGCAGCAGCGAGGTCATGGGCAGGTTGTCGTGCGGCACGATGAGCCAGGGCACCACGGCCGTGACCATGCTCACCAGCGTGACCATGCGCGAGATCTTGCGCGCCCAGTAAGCGCTTTCACCCGCAGGCCGCTCGGGCGTCCAGCGCGGGGTGAACAGCACGTACAGGTCGGCCGCCAGCAGCGTGCCCGCCCAGAACAGCAGGCTCGGGTCTTTCAGCTGCGAATAGATGATGGCGCCGAACACCAGCACGAAGGCGATGTGCGTCAGCGTCGAGGCGATGTAGGTGCTGTAGACCGAGGCGATGTTCTCGCGCAGCACCCGCTGGGCGAGCGTGTGGCCGGCGAGCGGATCGCTGGACGCCTGGGTCGGCACGTTCAAGTCAGTGCAGCGTGCTGATCAACTGGGCGCGCGAGCGCATGCCGAACAGCAGCAGGATGGTCGAGACGTGGTTCTTCACGGTGCCTTCGCTCAGGTTCGCGAGCTGCGCGATTTCCTTGTTGGCCTTGCCTTCGAGCACCCATTGCAGCACCTGCATCTGTCGCGGCGTAAGCTCCTGCCAGGCGCTGGCATGGGCGAACTCGGCATAGCCAGCGAGCGACTTGGGCACCACAGGCGGCGGCAGTTCGGCCGCGCCGGGGTCCAGCAGGCCGCAGGCACGAATGAAGCTCACCACCTCTTTCAGGTCGGCCGACTTCGGCAGGAAGGCAGCGGCCCCCAGCGCGAGCACGCCCTGCGCCAGCGCGCTGTTGCCGGTGCCCGAGAGCACCACGATGCGCGCGGACGGAAAGCGCCGGCGAAACTCGGCCAGGCCGCTCAGGCCGTGGGTGTCGGGCAGCGCCAGGTCGAGCAGCACGAGGCCGATGGACGCCTGGTGGGTTTCGTACAGCGCCAGCGCGTCGGCGGCGTTGCCGGCCTCGAACACCTCGATGGTCGCGCCCGACGAGGCGGCCTGCGCCTGCACCAGCGCGCACACGCCCAGGCGCAGCAGGTCGTGATCGTCCACGACGAGGATCGCCGTGGGAGCGTGGGCGGGCGGGCCGGCCTGCGCGGCAGGTGAATCGGGCGCGGGTGCAGAGTCGATGGGTGACACGCGACGATCTTAGCGGCGTAACCTTTTGGTGACAGTGCAAAAAGTCATGGGAGCGCGCGTGGCTGTAGTTCTTAATGCTACTTTATTGATAGCAATTTCACATGGCCTGGGCGCTTGCCATCGGCCTTTTCTGTCGGCACCATGGGAGCCCCGCCGCATCGCACGGCGCCCACGGAGACTTCGAATGACCCCCACCGCCGCCGCCCCGCTGGCCTCGAGCGACCGCAAGGTCGACCGGCTGCTCACGCACTACGAAGAGAGCCACCGCAACCCGACCAACGAACTGATCCACTTCGTGGCCATTCCGGCCATCATGCTGAGCATCGTGGGCCTGCTGTTCGCGGTGCATCCCTGGGTGGCGTACGGCTTCGTGGCGGCCAGCCTCGTCTACTACGCGCTGCTGCGCGCGCCTGCCTTCCTGCTGACCATGTTGCTGCTGACTGCGCTGGCGCTGGGGCTGGTGCATGCGATGGGCGGACTTGTATTGCCGATTTCAGCCGCTATCTTTGTGGTGGCGTGGGTCTTCCAGTTCGTGGGCCACAAGATAGAAGGCAAGAAACCTTCGTTCTTCGAAGACATCCAATATCTGTGGGTCGGCCCGCTGTTCGTACTGTCCAGGCTTTTTCTAAAGCTGGGCATACGCTGGTAGCCAAAGACTATTCCCGCGATAGCCATTCAAGGGAACCCCGGGCTTAGCACTCCCTCTAACCGAGTGCTAATATGGCCAATACAAAGGAGTTTCCCTGATGACAACGCTGTCTGGAGTCTCTGCCAACCAGCTGGCCGTCGCCAATCCATGGTCGATGGTTCCCCCGCTGGGCAACCTGGATGCCTACATTTCGGCCGCCAACCGCCTGCCGCTGCTCACGCTCGAAGAAGAGCAGGGCTTCGCACGCAAGTTGCGCGACCAGAACGACCTCGAATCCGCCGGCGCGCTCGTGCTGTCGCACCTGCGCCTCGTGGTTTCCATTTCCCGACAGTACCTGGGCTACGGTCTGCCGCACGGCGACCTGATCCAGGAAGGCAACGTCGGCCTGATGAAGGCCGTGAAGCGCTTCGATCCCGACCAGGGCGTGCGGCTCGTGAGCTACGCCATGCACTGGATCAAGGCCGAGATCCACGAGTACATCCTGAAGAACTGGCGCATGGTCAAGGTCGCGACGACCAAGGCGCAGCGCAAGCTGTTCTTCAACCTGCGCTCGATGAAGCAAAGCTTCAAGGCCGACTCGGCCGCGGCCGACAACGGCACGCACCGCGAAACGCTGAGCCCCGAAGAGGTGTCGCAAATGGCGACCCGGCTCAACGTCAAGCCTGAAGAAGTGCTCGAGATGGAAACCCGCCTGTCGGGCGGCGACGTCATGCTCGATCCGGGCCCGTCCGACGACGGCGACGAAGGCTTCGGCCCCATCGCCTACCTGGCCGACGCCACGCAGGAACCGACGGCACTGCTCGAATCGCAGCAGCGCGACCGCCTGTCGAGCGACGGCATCGCCACCGCGCTCGAGGCGCTGGACGACCGCAGCCGCCGCATCGTGGAAGAGCGCTGGCTCAAGGTGAACGACGACGGTTCGGGCGGCATGACACTGCACGAGCTGGCCGCGGTGTATGGCGTGAGCGCCGAGCGCATCCGCCAGATCGAAGTCGCCGCGATGAAGAAGATGAAGAAGGCGCTCGCGGACTACGCGTAAACCGATCTTCCCCTCGAACAAAGCCCGGCAGCGCCGGGCTTTTTCATTTGGAGAGCGTGCGCATCGCGCGCTTGGCGATGTAGCGCGTCTCGGGCACGTTCGACTCGGCCAGCCATCGCGCGCACAGCGTGTCGACCCACTCGCCCTGGCTCTTGCTCGCGTCGTTGAGCCAGTTCGCCACCGAGTTCTGCACATAGCGGCTGGGGTCGGCGCGCAGCGGCTCGAGCAGCGGCAAGGCACGCCACGGCTCGGTCTTGAGCGCCTCGATCTGCGCACACCAAACGCCGCGCGGGCGCGTGAGCTCGCTCGTGAAACGGCGGATGTAGGGGTCGGTGTCGAACACCCAGGGCTGCAGCAACCCCAGCGCTTCGTCCAGCGACGCGATGACCGCGTCGCGCACCGCCATCCAGGCAATTTCGCGCACGCCGAAATGCGGATCCGCTGCAAAGCGGCGCGCCACCGCCAGCTGCGCCGGCAGCGCCAGGCCGGACAGCGTGACCCACTGCGCGGCCCAGCAGCGCGCAACGTCGCTTTCATGCGTGGCCAGCCGGTGCGCCACCGCATCGCGCTCACCGTGCAGCGCCGCCAGGTCGTACAGCGCACGTGCGATGTGCCCGTGGCGCTGCATCGGCTTGAAGGCACTCAACATGGCCAGCGTATCGACCAGCCGTTCGCTCTTCGCATCGAGGCCGATGTGTCCCGCCACGCTGCGCGCCAGCTGGGGCAGCTCCAGCGCCATGAATTCGTTGAGGTTGACGGTTTCTAGCAAGCCGTCGTTGAGGGCGCGCAGCACCTCGGGCGGAATCAGGGCAATGCGGAAGGCGCCCTTGCGCTCTTTCAGGTGCGCGACCGAGCCGGCCAGAGGCACGGGCGACGTCGACGCCATCTCAGGAAGCAAGCAGCGTCTTCAGGTCCGCCACCATCGGCGCCACACCCGCGCCGTAGCGCGCATAGAGCCGCAGGCGGCCCTGCGTGTCATAGACATAGCTTGCGGCAGAGTGGTCCATCGAGTAGCTCGTCGGCGTCTTGCCGTCGACCTTCTTGTAGTAGACCTTGAAGTCCTTGGCGACGGCGGCCAGTTCGTCGGCGGTGGGAATCAGCGCGACGAAGCCAGGATCGAACGCGCCCATGTAGGCCTTGAGCACCTCGGGCGTGTCGCGCGCAGGGTCGACCGTGAGGAACAGCACCTGCAGCTTGTCGCCGTCCTTGCCGAGCTGCTGCTTGACCTGCGCCATCTCGGTCATGGTGGTCGGGCACACGTCGGGGCATTGCGCGTAGCCGAAGAACAGCACGACCACCTTGCCCTTGAAGTCGGCCATGGTGCGGACCTTGCCGTCGGCGTCCTTCAGCGAGAAGTCGCGGGCGTAGTCCGCGCCGGTGATGTCCACGGCATTGAAGTTCTGCTTGGTCTCGCCGCTGCAGGCCGACAGCCCCAGGCCCAGGGCCGCGCTCGCCCCCACCCAGCCGGCGGCGGTGGCGATCGACTTGAGGGCTTGGCGCTTGTTCATGGAGAGGGTATTCAACGAAGGTAGTGGTCGATGAGCAGCGCCAGGAACAGCACGCTCAGGTGGATCAGCGAAAACCGGAAGGTCTTGCGCGCCAGGGCGTCCGAGTAGTTGCGCCACAGCGCGAACGCGTAGCCGGTGAAGCCAATGCTCACCGCCACCGCGACCGCCAGGTACAGCCAGCCGCTCATGCCGTAGATGAAGGGCATCAGGCAGGCCGCGAACAGGATGAAGGTGTACAGCAGCACCTGCAGCCGCGTGAACTCGTTGCCGTGCGTGACCGGCAGCATCGGCAGGCCGGCCTTGCGGTAGTCCTCCACGCGGTAGAGCGCCAGCGCCCAGAAGTGCGGCGGGGTCCACAGGAAGATGATGAGGAAAAGAATCAGCGCCTCGGGGCCCACGTCGCCCGTCATCGCGGCCCAGCCCAGCACCGGCGGCATGGCGCCCGACGCCCCGCCGATCACGATGTTCTGGGGCGTCAGCGGCTTGAGGATCACGGTGTAGACCACCGCGTAGCCGACGAAGGTGGCGAAGGTCAGCCACATGGTCAGCGGATTCACGGTGAACCACAGCAGCACCGAGCCCGCGGCGCACAACAGCGCCGAGAAGACCAGCGCCTGCATGTCGCTGAGCTGGCCGCGCGCCGTGGGCCGCCAGGCGGTGCGCTTCATCTTCGCGTCGATGCCCTTCTCGACCAGGCAGTTGAACGCCGCCGCCGCGCCCGCCACCAGCCAGATGCCGATGCAGGCCAGCACGCCGCGCTGCACGTCGGCCCAGCTCGGCAGGCCGGGCACGGCCAGCACCATGCCGATCAGCGCGCAGAACACGATCAGCTGCACCACGCGCGGCTTGGTCAGCGCGTAGAACTGGCGCAGCACATTCGCGGCGCTGGTGTGCTGAACGGGGATCGGGGTGCTCACGCGGTGGCTTTCTTCGGGTTGGGGGTCGCGCGTGCATTGTCGTCGGCGCGCACGGCCGCGGTGGATGCGCCGTGGACGCTGGACAAGGCCGCGCGGCGGCTTTCGCACAGCGCCCAGGTCAGCACCACAGCGAGCGCCGCGGCGCCGCCGGTGTGCAGCACGGCCGCGGCCAGCGGCCAGCCGAGCAGCACGTTGCCCAGGCCCGTGGCGAGCTGCAGCAGCGCCAGCCCGGCAAGCCAGTGCGCCTGCGGTCGCAACGTGTCGATGCGGCGCAGGCGCCACGCGAGCACGCCGAGCGCGACGAACACCGCATAGGCCATCAGCCGGTGCACGTAGTGAATGGCGGTGAGCGCCGAGAAATCGAGCGGCTGGCCCTCGCCGGTCACGCCCAGGTGGCGCCAGATCTCGAAGCCCTGCGCGAAGTTCATCGCCGGCCACCAGCTGTCCTGGCAGGTCGGGAACTGGGTGCACGCCAGCACCGCGTAGTTGGTGCTGACCCAGCCGCCGAGCGCGATCTGCAGCACCAGCAGCAGCGTGGTCATGACGAGGCCGTTGCGCAGCGCCGGCGACACAGGCGTCGGCAGCCGCTGCGCGGCGGCTTGGCGGTAGTGCACGGCCTGGATGCACAGCAAGGCCAGCAGCACGACCGCGCCCAGCAGGTGCAGCGTGACGATCGCCGGAAACAGCTTCCACGTCACCGTGAGCGCGCCGAAGGCGCCCTGCAGGCAGACCCAGACCAGTGTGAAGGCCGGCCACCATGCACTGAGCGTGGCGTGATGGTGATCGCCCTCCTTCGAAGAAGACGGTGGCGGCGCGCGGCGCTGGCGGCGCCGCACGATCCACGTGGCCCCCGCGAGCGTGAGGATCAACACGCCGACACCCGTCGCCAGGTAGCGGTGGACCATCTCGACCCAGGCCTTGCCGTGCGTGACGGGGCCGGTCGGCTGGGCCGCCTGCGCCATCGCGATTTCATGGCGCGCGCCGGCCGGGCTGGCGTTGCCGTAGCAGCCGGGCCAGTCGGGACAGCCGAGCCCCGAATCGGTGAGGCGTGTGAAGGCGCCGAACAGCGTGAGGTCGAAGGTGAGGAACAGCGTGAGCACGGTCAGCGCATGCAGCCGCCGCGCTGGGCCGGCGCCGGCATTGCGGCGCCACACCCACACCAGCGGGCCGAGCGCGATCAGCACGCCGGCGGCCATGAGCCAGGCGATGGGCGTCAGATCGTAGAGCGAGCTCGTGTCCATGCGCTCGGTCTCAGCGGCCCGGTTCGTCCCACGACGCAGAGGCGCGCAGCAGGCGGTCGATGTCGCGCTTGGCACGGCTGGCGCCGGCCGCGTCCATGCGGGCGGGGAAACGCATCATCCAGTTGCCCATCGGGTCGACCACGTAGAGGTGCTCGGCCAGTGTGTGGCCCGACACCGGTGCCAGCCATTTGGCGATCTGGTCCGCCGGCACGCGCAGCACGGTCGCACCGCGCAGGCCGTTGTCCAGGCGGTGGGGCACGGGAGCGGCGTCGCTCACGAGCCAGACGCGGTCCATGCGGTCCTTTTCGCGGCCCAGGCTTTCACGCAACTGGCGCTGCAGGTACAGCTGCTGCTCGCACAGCGCATTGCAGGCCGCGTCGGCCACGGCCACCAGCAGCCATTGGCCCTTGAGCGTGGCGAAATCGACCGGTGCGCCGTTGCGGTCGAAGGCCGTCAGCCTTGGCAACTCGTGCTGCGGATCGATCAGTTCGCCGTACACGCTGCGGCCTTCGGGCCGGATCACGTAGTACGTGAAGTACGAGGCAATGACCGGCGCCGCGCACATCAGCATCACGGCGATCATCTTCCAGCGCCCGACGATCGTGCGCCGGCCCTCGGCCCCGTCGAGCGCCTGGTTGGGCGACGGCATCGAATGCACCGTCAGGCCCAGCGGCTCGTCAGAAGCGGCCATTGCGGGCGCGGTGCCTTGAGCGGAGGAAGGGTGCGATGAATTGGAACCAGGCATAGAGGATGACGACGAGGGCCGACAGGCCGAACCACTGGAATGCGTAACCGTAGTGCCTCTCCAGGCCCAGCGCCGGGGCCGGCCAGTCGCGCTGCAGGCCCTCGGAGGCCGCACCGGTCTGCTGCAGCGACACATCGGTGCGCAACGGCTGCTTGGTCTCGGCGCGGAAGGCCTCCAGGTCGAGATTTTGCCGGATGGGCGAATACCCTTCGACGGCCGGTGTCGGGGCGAGCGGCGCAGAGGCCGCTGCGGCGGGCGCCGAAGCACCAGCCGCCGGGGCGGTCGCGGAAGTGCCCAGTTCCAGCAGATGGCTCGGCGGCGCCTCGATCAGGCCCGTGACCTCCACGATGCCCGCGGGCGTCTCGACCGCGCCCAGTTGCGTGCGGTCGACGAAATTGCGCTGGATCCAGCCGCGCTGCACCATCACCGTCTGTTCGGTGCCTTCGAGTGCAAAGGGTGTCAGCACATAGAAGCCGGGCGTGCCGTGCATCTGGCGGTTGTCGAGGTACACGGTCTGCGGCGTGAGCCAGAGGCCGCGCAGGCGCACGGGGCGGTGCAGCGCGTCGGTGGCCCGGTCCATGGCCAGGAATTCGGCCTGGGTGAGCGGCGGCTTGAGCTTCTGCGCGTCGATGCTGGCCTGGAGCGCCTCCTTCTGGGCCGCACGCGACAGCTGCCAGCGGCCGAGCGAGACAGTGGCCGCCAGCGTCAACACGGCAGCAAGGGTGATCACCCAGAAACGGCCGGGGCGGCGCCGTTCTTCGGGGTACAGGGGTTCAGGAGTCACTGGATGGGGCGAGGCCTGCGGCCGATAATGCGGGTCATGAAATATTTCGTCGCCCTGATGTTCGTGGGCATCTTCGCGAGCCTCGCGTTCGCCCTGTACTTCATGCTGAAGGACGGGCGCGACGGGCGCGCCAAGAGCGGCGGCATGGCGCGCGCCCTCACCTTTCGGATCGGCCTGTCGGTGTTTTTGTTCCTCTGCATGCTGCTCGCCTGGAAACTCGGCTACATCCAGCCCACCGGGCTCCCCGTCGGCAAGTAGATGGTGCTCGTTCCACGAGAACCATGAAAAAGGCGCCTTCCGGCGCCTTTTTTGTGGAATGCCGCGAGGTTCGCTCAAAGCCAGTAAACCAGCATGTAGAGGCCCAGCCAGACCACGTCCACGAAGTGCCAGTACCAGGCCGCGCCCTCGAAGCCGAAGTGGCGCTCCGGCGTGAAGTGGCCCTTTTGCAGGCGCAGCGTGATGAACAGCAGCATCAGCATGCCGATGAACACGTGCAGGCCGTGGAAGCCGGTCAGCATGAAGAAGGTCGAGCCGTAGGTGCCCGAGCTGAGCTTGAGGTTCAGTTCGGTGTACAGGTGGTGGTATTCGTAGCCCTGCACGCCCAGGAAGACGATGCCCAGCAGCACGGTGAGCCACATGAAGCGGATCGTCTGTGCACGGTGGCCGGCACGCAGCGCGTGGTGGGCGATGGTGAGCGTCACGCCCGAGCTGAGCAGCAGCGCGGTGTTGATCGTGGGCAGCCAGAACGGGCCGACCGTCTGGAAGGGCTCGACGATGCCGGCCGGCGAACCGGTGACACCGGCGGCAACGCTGGGCCACACGGCCTTGAAGTCGGGCCAGAGGATCACGTTGTCCAGGCTGCCGAGCGTGGGTAGCGCGTGGGTGCGGGCCCACCACAGTGCGGTGAAGAACGCGCCGAAGAACATCACTTCCGAGAAGATGAACCAGCTCATGCTCCAGCGGAACGAGAGGTCGATCTTGTGGCCGTACTGGCCGCTCTCGCTTTCGCCGATGGCCGTGCGGAACCAAACGAACAGCGTGCCGAGCCAGACCACCATGCCGACCAGCAGGGACCATGCGCCCCACTCGTGGCCGTTGATCCATTGCGCGGCGCCCAGAATCACGAAAAACAGCCCGATCGCGGCCGAGACCGGATAGGCCGAAGGTCCGGGCACGAAGTAGTAGGGCGTGGTGCCGTGGGTGGTTGAACTCATATCAGCTCCTGGCTTTCTTTCTTCTCGGGATTCAATGGATTCTGCGCGTCGCGGGTTTCTTGCTTGTTCATCAGGCCGCGGCCACATGGCGCACCAGCAACACCAGCCCCAGCACGAAGACGATCACGGCCACGAACGCCACCGCGATGATGTGCAGCGGGTTCAGCTTGCCCAGGTCTTCCTGGTAGGCGCTGTTCTTGCGAACGCCGAAGAACGACCAGCCCACCGCCTTCACCGTGTCCCACAGCGAAGCCTTCGGCCGGGGCCGGAGCGGGTCGGACGGATCGGTCACGAACGCGGCTCATCGGCGGTGTTCGAAACGGCGGCCACCGGGGCCGCGGGTGTCTTGCCGCCCACCTCGAAGAAGGTGTACGACAGCGTGATGGTCTTCACGTCCTTGGAAATCTTGGGGTCGATCACGAAGGCGACCGGCCACTGCTTCTTCTCGCCCGGCTCCAATGTGTACTGGTTGAAGCAGAAGCACTCGAGCTTGTTGAAATACGGCGCGGCCTGCTGCGGCGCGTAGCTCGGAATGGCCTGCGCGGCCATGCGGCGGTTCTGCACGTTCTGGAATTCGTACATCACCGTGTTGAGTTGACCCGGGTGCACCTGGAGGGTCCGCTCCGCGGGCTTGAAGTCCCACAGGCCGCCGCGCACGTTCGAGTCGAACTCCACGGTGATGGTGCGGGTCATGTCGACCTGCGTATTGTCGGGCACGCGCACATTCTTGCCGCCGCTCGCGCCGCCCGGCACCTCGAGCTCGGAGAGCGCGAGGATGTTGATGCCGGTCATCTCGCAGATCGCGCGGTACATCGGCACCAGCGCATAGCCGAAGGCAAACATGCCGCAGGCCACCACGGCCAGCTTGCCGACCATGCGGACGTTGGCGCGCCGGATGCGTTGACCGAGGCTCATGCGCGTGCTCCCGCTCGTTGCGTACGTGAGTGCCGGTTCAGCGACCGCTGAACCAGACCATGCGAACAATGAAGCCGACGAAGAACACCACGGCAATGGAAGCCAGCGTGAGCCCCATGCGGCGGTTGTTGCGTTTCTGTTCGGGTGTCATCGTGCGCTGGATTCTTCGATCAGCCGATCACCTTGCTGGCGGTCGCGTCGAGCTTGGGCGGGGTTTCGAAGGTGTGGAACGGGGCCGGCGACGGCACTTCCCACTCGAGGCCCTCGGCGCCTTCCCACGGCTTTTGTGCAGCCTTTTCGCCCTTGCCGCGCATGGTGGGCAACACGACGAACAGGAAGAAGTAGACCTGCGCGAAACCGAAGAAGAACGCACCGACCGACGCCACGGCGTTGAAGTCGGCGAACTGCATCGGGTAGTCGGCATAGCGGCGCGGCATGCCCGCCAGGCCCAGGAAGTGCATCGGGAAGAAAGTGACGTTGAACGAGATCAGCGACCACCAGAAGTGCACCTTGCCGCGCGTTTCGTTGTACATCACGCCGGTCCACTTGGGCACCCAGTAGTAGAAGCCCGAGAACATCGCGAACAGCGAGCCGGCCACCAGCACGTAGTGGAAGTGGGCCACCACGTAGTACGTATCTTGCAGCTGCGTGTCGATCGGTGCGACCGCCAGGATCAGCCCGGTGAAGCCGCCCATGGTGAACACGAAGATGAAGCCGACCGCGAACAGCATGGGCGTCTCGAAGGTCATCGAGCCCTGCCACATCGTGGCGATCCAGTTGAAGATCTTCACGGCCGTGGGCACCGCGATCAGCATGGTCGCGTACATGAAGAACAGCTGGCCGGTAAGTGGCATGCCGGTCGTGAACATGTGGTGCGCCCACACGATGAACGACAGGATGGCAATGGACGAGGTGGCATACACCATCGAGGCGTAGCCGAACAGGCGCTTGCGGGCGAAGGCCGGCACCACCTGGCTGATGATGCCGAAGGCCGGCAAGATCATGATGTAGACCTCGGGGTGGCCGAAGAACCAGAAGATGTGCTGGTACATCACCGGGTCGCCGCCGCCGGCGGGGTTGAAGAAGCTGGTGCCGAAGTGGCGGTCGGTCAGCGTCATCGTGATGGCGCCGGCGAGCACGGGCATCACGGCGATCAGCAGGTAGGCGGTGATGAGCCAGGTCCAGCAGAACATCGGCATCTTCATCAGCGTCATGCCCGGGGCGCGCATGTTGAGGATGGTCACGATGATGTTGATCGAGCCCATGATCGAAGACGCGCCCATGATGTGCATCGCGAAGATGCCGGCGTCCATCGAGGGGCCCATCTGCAGCGTGAGCGGTGCGTACAGCGTCCAGCCGGCCGCGGGTGCGCCGCCGGGCATGAAGAACGAGCCCACCAGCATCAGCGCCGCGGGAATCAGCAGCCAGAAGCTGAAGTTGTTCATGCGCGCAAACGCCATGTCGGAGGCGCCCACCTGCAGCGGGATCATCCAGTTCGCAAAGCCCACGAAGGCCGGCATGATGGCGCCGAACACCATGATCAGGCCGTGCATGGTGGTGAACTGGTTGAACAGCTCGGGGTTCACCAGTTGCAGGCCGGGCTGGAACAGCTCGGCGCGAATCAGCAGCGCGAGCACGCCGCCCACCATCAGCATCGTGAAGCTGAACAGCAGGTAGAGCGTGCCGATGTCCTTGTGGTTGGTCGCGAACACCCAGCGGCGCCAGCCGGTGGGCGCGTGGTGGTCGTGATGCTCGTCGTGTGCGTGCTCGCCGTGGGGGGCGTGACCGTGGGGGTCGAGGACTGCGCTCATGTCGTTGTTCCTTGCAATTTCTTCTTCGCGGGGCGCTGCCGTATCACTTGCCGCGCAGGGCCTGCACTTCGGCCGGCTGCACCAGCTGGCCCGTCTTGTTCGACCAGCTGTTCTTGGTGTACGTGGCCACGGCCGCGAGGTCGGTATCGCTCAGTTGCTTCCACGACGGCATGGCGCCGTTGTTCTGGCCGTTGAGCAGCACGTGCAGCTGCACCGTGTGGTCGGCGTCGAGCACCTTCGGATCGCCGTCGAGCGCCTTGATCGGGCCCGCGCCCTTGCCGTTGGCCTGGTGGCAGGCGGCGCAATTGGAGGCATAGACCTTCTCGCCGCGAACCAGCATGTCGGGCAGCGTCCAGACCTTGGTCGGGTCGTCGAGCTTGGCGGCGGCAACCTTGCGCTGATCGGCCACCCAGGCCGTGTAGTCACCGGCGGAGACCACCTTCACGTGGATCGGCATGTAGGCGTGTTCCTTGCCGCAGAGCTCCTGGCACTGGCCGTAGTAGTCGCCGATGGTCTCGGCGCGGAACCAGGTGTCGCGCACGAAGCCGGGAATCGCGTCCTGCTTCAGGCCCAGCTGCGGCACGGCGAACGCGTGGATCACGTCGTTGGCGGTGGTGATGATGCGGACCTTCTTGTTGACCGGCACGACCAGCGGGTAGTCGACCTTGAGCAGGTAGTCGTTGGGCATCACGCCCTTGGCGCCCGCGTCGGACATGGCGCGCTGCGAGCTGTCGAGCGTGGAGATGAAGGCAAGGCCCTCGCCTTCGCCGTTCAGGTAGTCGTAGCCCCACTTCCACTGGTAGCCCGTGGTCTTGATCGTGAGGTCGGCGTTGGTGGTGTCCTTCTGGGCCACCAGCACCTTGGTGGCGGGCAGCGCCATCACGATCACGATGAGGAAGGGCACGATGGTCCAGATGACCTCGACCACCACCGACTCATGGAAGTTGGCCGCCTTGTGGCCGACCGACTTGCGGTGCTTCCAGATGGAATAGAACATGACCGCGAACACGGCGACGAAGATGACCGTGCACAGGATCATCATGACCGTGTGCAGGAAATGCTGTTCCTGCGCGATCTTGGTGACGCCGATCGGAAGATTCAGCTGGCGAACCGAAGGGCCGCCGGGCAGATCGTTGACTGCGTGCGCCGCGCTGCTGAAAGCCGCGCCGGCCGCCAGCAACAGATTCGCCGGCCTGTACTTGTTGCGCCAAATGCTCTTCATCGTGTTCACGTTTCTTCAATTTTTTCGACAAACCCAACCGTGCGGCACTGCGCGAGCCCCCTCAGGCGCCGCGCAACGCCATGCGAATCTCGCGGGCCAGAGCGGCACGCAACTCCGGGCGTACATAGCGCCCCACCCTGACCGATCGACCCTGTCCCGAAACCTCGATCAGCGAGCGATCGCCGGTCTGCGGTTCGATCCGCACCTGGTGCGGAAGAAATTCAGTGCGCTCGTAGTGCCCGCCGTTCTCGAGCTCGACGACGAGGCGACCTTCCTGCAGCGCGATCTTCTCGCCGTCGGTCGCATGCCGTGCATAGACCATGAACGCAAACCCGACGGCTGCCAGTTCGAGCCAGGCAAAAGGCAGCACCAGCGGCGCACCGTGCAGCCAGAACAGGGTGCCGATGCCGAGCGATACCACGCACAGCGAGGCGTAGAGCCAGCCCAGCTGGCTCGGCGTCACCGAGCAGTTCCGCTTCAGGAACCAGTGGATGTTCTGGCCTGAGACGGTGGCAAATCGAAACACGGAATTCGACACGGGCGAGTTCAGCAAATCGGTGCGTCGACGGTTGCCAAACCCCTCGTACAAACAGGATCCGACACCCCTCGTTCACGGGACAGTACCCGCGAGTTCCACGCAACGGCGGATTGTAGCGGGTAGATACCTGCGCCCGGGTGCCCTGTGGGACGCCTACGGGTCACTACTAGTAGGCAAAAAACGGCTTGTGCGACAGGCATTTACCGCTCTCTTTTGCAGCCGCGGTCAGGCGCCCGGACGACCCCGTTGCAGCATCGAGCGCATCTCGCGCAGCGACACCGCGCTTTCGGCTGCCAGCGACACGCGCGGCGCCGGCTTGAACGCGTGGCCATAGATGACCTCGAAGGTCAGCGCGATGCGCCCGCCGCCTTCGTCGGCCGGCGCGAGCTCAGGCAGCGCCTTCTTCAGTGATTGGTGCCAGGCCTTGCCGCGGAGCGCCGCGAAGCGCCCCGGGTGCAGGTTGCGGCCCAGCCCGCGCAACTCGGCCAGCGCCGCCTCGGGCGTGGCCCAGGTCAGCACGATGCGCTCCATGTCCATCACCGGCTCGGCGAAGCCGGCATGCACCAGCATGTCGCCCCAGTCGTGCATGTCGGTGTACTCATGGCCGGCGGCCGGCCAGCCCAGGCGGGCGTGCAGCGCGCGCAGCTCGCGAACGGTGTCGGGGCCGAGGCAGGAGAACATCAGGAAGCCGTCGGTCGCCACCAGCTTGTGCCAGTGCGAGATCAGCGCCTCGGGGTCGGCCGCCATGTGCAGCGACATGTTGGCCCAGAGCAGGTCGACGCCTTCTTCGGGCGTGGCGTCGAAGCGCGCCTTGCCGCCCTGCCAGCGACGCGCGCTCCACCACGGGGCGCTCAGCGCCTGCGCGGTCGCGGCGGCCAGCACGGGCTCCGGCTCGATGACGAACGACGCGGCGTCCTTGTAGCGGCGGGCGACCAGCTCGTGGGCTTCGAGGCCGCCGCGCAACGGCGCCCAGTCGGCCCAGGTGCGCGGCTGGGCCTTGATCCATTGCAGCCGGTCTTCCATGCGGCGGCCGATTTCCTCGTGCAGCCAGGGGGAGCCGTCGGCAGGCGCGAGACGACGCCAGCGGGCGGCCGCCGTGGCATCGATGGTCGGCGGTCGTCTTGTGGGGTCGGTGGCCATGGGGCCGTGAGTATATTGAGACATGCGCAGCCATCGGGCCCTGTGGCCTTTATTGCCTTCACGGCCTTTCACCTCCCTGCTTGCCCGGCTGCCCAGCCAGTGCGCGGTCTGCCGCGCCTGGCCTTCGCGGCCGGTCTGCGACGCCTGCGTGGCCCGCTTCGCACCGCCCGCCGCGCGGTGCGGTGGCTGTGCCTTGCCGGTGCCCGAAGGCGTGAACCGCTGCGGCGACTGCGTAAGGCACCCGCCGCCGCTGGACGCGTGCCTTGCCGCCTGCACCTACGCATGGCCCTGGCCCGATGCCATTGCCAGCTTCAAGTTCCGAGGCGACGCGGGCTGGGCCGGCCCGTTCGCCACCCTGCTGCGCAGCGCGCCGTGGGTCGAGCCGGCGCTGGAACAGTGCGACATCGTGCTGCCCATGCCGCTGGCGCCCGCACGGCTGCGCGAGCGTGGTTTCAACCAGGCGCTCGAACTCGCCCGGCGGCTGTCGCCCGCCAAGACCGACCCCACCCTGCTGCTGCGCACCCGCGACACGCCCGCCCAGAGCGGCCTGCCACGCGCCGAGCGCCTGCGCAACCTGAGCAGTGCCTTCGCGGTCGAACCCCTGCGCGCGGAAAAGGTACGGGGCAAGCGCATCGTGCTGGTCGACGACGTGATGACCAGCGGCGCTTCGCTGTTCGTCGCGGCCGAGGCACTGCGGCTGGCCGGCGCGGCGCACATCACGGCCGTGGTGCTGGCCCGCACCGATCCGCCGCGCTGAACGGCTGGTGCGGCCCGCCGACAATGGGCGCATGTTCCATATCGTCCTGGTCCACCCCGAAATTCCGCCGAACACCGGCAACGTGATCCGCCTGGCGGCCAACACCGGTTGCACGCTGCACCTGGTCGAGCCGCTGGGCTTTTCGATGGACGACCGCCTGCTGCGCCGCGCCGGGCTCGATTACCACGAGTACGCCGAAGTGAAGCGCCACGCCGACTGGCCCGCCCTGCTCGCCGCCGAGCAGCCCGCGCCCGAGCGCATGTTCGCCCTCACCACGCGCGGCACCCGCGCCGTGCACGACGTGCGCTTCCAGCCCGGCGACTGGCTGGTGTTCGGCTCGGAGACCAGCGGCCTGCCGCTCGCGGTGCGCGACGGTTTTGCCGACGCGCAGAAGCTGCGGCTGCCGATGCGCGAGGGCCAGCGCAGCCTGAATCTCTCCAATGCGGTGGCGGTCACCGTGTTCGAAGCCTGGCGGCAGAACGGCTTCGGCTGACACCTGGAAACAAAGTCGCATCCCGTGGGGAGGGTCGCAGCGCATCCGATCGGCGGCGCGCGCCGTATGAACAGACGTGCCGGCCGCAAAGCGAGCCGGCACCTCTGTTCAACGCTTTTCCACAGGAGTCTCACCATGAACGCCAAGTCGATTGCCTCTGCCGCCTTCGCCACGCTCGCCTTCGCCAGCGGCGCCCAGGCCTTCCAGGGAGAACAGAACCCGCTGCCGCCCCAGCCCTTCCAGTCGACGCTGTCGCGCGCGCAGGTTCAGGCCGATGCGCGCCAGCCCTTCAAGGTCAGCAACGGCGGCACCGGCGCGCTGCAGGCGCGGGACGGCAGCACCGACCGCGGCACCGTGCGCCAGAGCGCATTGAGCATCACCCGCCAGGGCGCGGCGACCTACGGTGAAGTGACCGACCGCCGGTTGTAAGACACGAAGACCGCCGCCTCAGCGGTAGCGGCGCGCCACCGACTCGGCCACGCAAGCCGGCTTGGCGGCGCCTTCGAGTTCGATGGTGGTCTCCCAGGTCATCTGGAAGCCATCGTCGGCAATCGGCTCCGAGCTGAGCAGCTTCATGCGTGCGCGCAGCCGTTTGCCCACCGGCACCGGCGACATGAAGCGCACCCGGTTCATGCCGTAGTTCACGCCCATGCGCGACTCGACCACCTCGATCGCCACCTCGAAGAACTTCGGCAGCAGCGACAACGTGAGAAAGCCGTGCGCAATCGGCCCGCCGAAGGGTCCGGCCTTGGCACGCTCCACGTCGACGTGGATCCACTGGTGGTCGCCCGTCGCCTCGGCGAACTGGTTCACCTGCTCCTGCGTGATGGTGATCCAGTCGCTCACGGCGACTTCCTGGCCGACGCAGGCGGAGAGGTCCTGAAGGGTCTGGAATGTCTTTTTTGTCATGCGGGGCATTCTGGCGCGTGGCCTGTTCGACCGGCTGTCGGGCTCGCGACAAGCCGGCTCAGGGAAAACCGGGGGACACCCTCAGGCGTCGAGCCAGCTACAGACGGGTTGCCACTGCGCCAGGTCGCGCTGCACGCGGCCGGGCGCAATGTCGAACACCGTGAGCCCGCGCGCCGCGAGCTGCACGTAGTTCTGCGTGTCGCGCAGCTCGCCGATCACCGGCACGCCCAGCCCCGCGATGAATTCGTGCAGCCGGTCGGCCGCCAGCGTGCGCGCGTTCACGCGCATGCCGACCAGGCCGATCTTCGTCTTCTCGGCGCGGCGGCTCTCCAGCAGCCGGTCGAGGAAGTCGCGCGTCGCGTAGATGTCGAAGATGCTCGGCTGTAGCGGCACGATCACCCGGTCGGCCAGCGCCAGCACCTCCTTGAAACGCCAGCCGTGCAGGCCGGCCGGCGTGTCGAGCACAGCATGCGTGGTGCCGCGCGGCGGCCGCACCACCGAACTGTCTCCAGAGGCCTCCCAGGTGGCGATGGGCCGGGCCTGCGGCGGACGCAGCCCCAGCCAGAGCCGCGAAGACTGCTGCCGGTCCACGTCGCCCAGCATCACGGCGTGGCCGCGGCTTGCGAAGTAGCCCGCAACGTTCGTTGCGATCGTCGACTTGCCTACGCCACCCTTGGGGTTGGCGACCAGAACCACCGGCATAGCGCTCTCCTCCAGAACTGGGAACGGGCTCCATGGTAGTGGCTGGCCCCCGTTTTGCCCGGCAAGGCCGCCGCGACTGCGCTATGTTCGCGGGATGACTACAACAACATCCATGGGAAACCCTGCCGCGCAAAGCAGCGGCGTCTACGTGCTCGCCGCCCACCCGCACTGGCGCGACTCCCGCGTCAACCGCCGCATGCTGGCCGCCGCCCGTGCCGTGCCGGGTGTGGACGTCAACGACCTGTACGGCAGCTACCCCGACTACGCCATCGACGTCGAGGCCGAGCAGGCCCGGCTGGCCAAGGCCAGCCTGGTGGTGCTGATGCACCCGATCCAGTGGTACTCGATGCCCGCGCTGCAGAAGCTCTGGCTCGACGACGTGCTCGCCTACGGCTGGGCCTACGGCCCCGGCGGCAACGCGCTGCAGGGCAAGGACCTCTGGCTGGTCGCCACCACCGGCAGCCCCGAGGCCAGCTACCACCCGCAGAACTACCACCGCTATTTCTTCGACGCCTTCCTGCCGCCCTACGAGCAGACCGCCGCGCTGTGCGGCATGCGCTTCCTGCCGCCGCTCATGTTCCACGGCGCGCGCAGCGCGCCCGAGGCCGAGGTCGCCTCGCACGTCGAAACCTTCGCCCAGCGCCTGGGCAGCTACCCCGCATGGCCCGAGATCGAGGAGATCGACGCCTGCGTGGCCTGCCCCGTGCCCGAGAGCGACCGGCCGGCCGAGCCGGAGCACATCGACAAGATCGTCTCCAACGCCTTTCATGCGGCCATCACCCACGGGCTGGCCAGCGTCTCTGCAAGCAAGGCGGCCTGAATGGAACACGCACCCGCCTGGCTGACCAGCAGCCTGATCTACCTGGGCGCCGCCGTGCTGGTGGTGCCGCTGTCGAAGTTCCTCGGGCTCGGCTCCATCATCGGCTACCTCGTGGCCGGCATCGCCATCGGCCCCTGGGGCCTGGGACTCGTGTCCAGCGTGGAAGACGTGCTGCACTTCGCCGAGTTCGGCGTGGTGCTGATGCTGTTCCTCGTCGGCCTCGAGCTGGAGCCCAAGCGCCTGTGGAACCTGCGCCGGCCCATCTTCGGCTGGGGCGCCGCGCAGGTCTTGAGCTGCGCCGCCGTGCTGTTCGCCGCGGGCTATGCCGTGGGCGCCGAATGGCGCGTGGCGCTGGTGGCCGCGCTGGGACTGGCGCTGTCGTCCACCGCCATCGCGCTGCAGGTGTTCGGCGAGCGCAACCTGCTGAAGACGCCCAGCGGCCAGGCGGGCTTCTCGATCCTGCTGTTCCAGGACGTGGCCGCGATCCCCATCCTGGCGCTGCTGCCGCTGCTGGCCGGCGCCACCGCGGCCGAACAGGCCATCACCGGCCTCGACCGCGCGCTGGAGGCGGCCAAGATCATTGGCGTGATCGGCGGCATCATCCTCGGCGGCCGGCTGCTGCTGCGCCCCGTGCTGCGCTGGATTGCGCGCAGCAACACGCCCGAGATCTTCACCGCCGCCGCCCTGCTGCTGGTGGTGGCCATTGCCGCCCTGATGCAGCTGGTCGGGCTGTCGATGGCGCTGGGCGCCTTCCTCGCCGGCGTGCTGCTGGCCGAGAGCGAGTACCGGCGCGAACTGGAGACCGACATCGAGCCCTTCAAGGGCCTGCTGCTGGGCCTGTTCTTCATTGCCGTGGGCATGTCGATCAACTTCGGCGTGCTCATCGCCAGCCCCTGGATCATGGCCGCGCTGGTGGTCGGCTTCATGGCCATCAAGCTGGTGGTGATCTACGCGCTCGCCAAGGCGATGGGCATCGCCTACCAGGAGCGCCCCGTGTTCACGCTGCTGCTGGCGCAGGGCGGCGAGTTCGCCTTCGTGGTGTTCCAGGCCGCGGGCCCGGACGTGCTGCCGCCCGAAATCACCTCGCTGCTGATCGGCGGGGTGGCGCTGTCGATGCTGCTGTCGCCGCTGCTGCTGGTGCTGCTCGACAAGTTCGTGCTGCCGCGCTACAGCCGCAACACCGGCCCGCAGCTGGAGGAAATCTCGGAGCAGCAGGACGCCAAGGTGCTGATCTGCGGCTTCGGCCGCTACGGCCAGATCGTCGGGCGCATGCTGATGTCGCAGGGCCTGCGCGTGACCGTGCTCGACCACGACGCCGACACCGTCGAAGGCCTGCGCCAGTTCGGCTTTCGCGTGTTCTACGGCGACGCCACGCGGCTCGATTTGCTGCGCACCGCGGGCGCGGGCTCGGCCAAGGCCATCGTGGTGGCGGTGGACGACATCGAGCAGTCGCTGGACATCGTCGACCTGGTGAAAGAGAACTTTCCGCAGGCCCGCATCATTGCGCGGGCGCGCAACGTGACGCACCTGTTCCAGCTGCGCGACCGCGGCGTGACGGATGTGGAGCGCGAGGTGTTCGAGTCGTCGCTGCGCAGCGCCCGCTCGGTGCTCGAGGCGCTGAACTGGCCGGCGCACGAGGCGCGCGAATCGACCATGCGCTTTCGCCTGCGCAACCTGAGGCTCACCGACGAGATCTATCCGCACTACAAGGACCGCGCCAAGCTCATCGCGGCCAACAAGGAAGGCCGCCAGCAGTTCGAGGAACAGATGGCGCGCGAGCGCGAGGAGCGCCAGAAGCGCTCGGGCCGCGACTGGGACCGGCTGGAAGAAGACGAGCCGTCGGCGGAGCAGAGGCCCTGACGGGCGCCGGCGCCTAGACCGCCACCGTCAGGTAGACGCCTTCGCGCCCGACCAGTGCGGCGCGCGTGGGCATGAAGATCGTGCAGTCGTCGCAGGGCGAGCGAATTTCCTGGCCCGCATCGACGGCGATCAGCTCGCCCTTCTGGAAGGTCTCGAAGCCGAGCACGGGCCGGGCGAAGGCAAAGCCCTCGGTCTTGACGATGTGCACTTCGAGCAGCCGGAAGCGGCGCGCGGGCGCCCTTGCCGGTGCGCCCGGCAATGCGTCGACCAAGCCCAGGTGCGCCAGGAAACGCAGCGTCACATCGGTGGCCAGGTCGGCCGCCGACTGGCTGAAGTGCTGGCCGCACTCCACCACCAGCGCGCCGCCGTCGACGCCTGCTTCACCATGCCGGCCATACGCCGTCACACCCGTGCCCGGAGCGCCGCCCACGGGCATCACCAGGTGCACCAGCGGGTTGCCGATGGCCAGCGCCAGCCCCGCATTGCGCTCGAACTCCGGGTACACCCAGAAGGGCTGCACCGGCGCGCGCGTCGAGTGGATGTCCAGGATGTAGTCGGCCGCGTCCAGCACGGGCCGCAGTTCGCGCGCGCGGCGCAGCTCGGGGCTTTGCTGCGCGCCGTCGAGCATGGCGGGCGACCAGATGCGGTTGAGGTTGTGCACCAGCTGCCGGTTCTCGTAGGGCCGCTCGATGTCGAAGGCCTCGTAGGCCTCGACGTTCGCGAAGCTCACGGTGAGCGTGCCTATCTTCGGGCGCACGCCCGCGTCCAGCAGGTGCGTGGCCGCGACCATGCCGCAGATCTCGTTGCCGTGCGTCAGCGCGTTCACCAGCACGTGCGGTCCGGGCAAGCCCGATGCGAAGCGGTGCACGTAGTCGATGCCGGTGTTGCCCTGCCGGTAGGCCGAGATGTCGCGCGGCAGCACCTCCAGCGGCGCGGTGTCGGGAGCGAACGATGCGTCGGTCATGGCGTCACTCGCCCCGGATGCCGGCGCGCCGGACCATCTCGCCGTAGACCGCGAGCCGCTCCGACATCATGGCCGTGAACTGCGCGGGCGTCTGCACCTCGGGCGTGAGCGAGCCGCGCGACAGCAGCGCCTCGGCCATGGCCGGCTGGTCGGCCACCGAACGCACCGCCTTGTGCAGCGCGGCGATGACCTCGGGCGGCGTCTTCGCGGGCGCGGCCAGGCCGATCCACGAGGTGGTGTTCAGCACCGGGTAGCCCAGCTCGGCGAAAGTCGGCACGTCGGGCAGCGCCGCGACGCGCGTCGGCGACGCCACCGCCAGCGCGCGCAGCTTGCCGGCCTGGATGTGCGGCAGGAAGGGCGCGAGGTTGTCCAGGCCGAACTGCACTTCGTTCGAGATCAGCGCGGTCACCAGCGGACCGCCGCCGCGGTAGGGCACGTGCGTGGCATTGAGCTGCAGCTGCGACTTCATCAGTTCCACGTTGAGCTGGCCCATGCTGCCCGGCCCCGCGCTGCAGAAGTTGAGTTCGCCCGGGCGCGACTTCACCAGCGCGACGAACTCCTTGAAGGTCTTTGCCGGCACCGCGGGGTTCACCAGCAGCACGTTGATGGAGCGCGCCAGCTGGCTGATGGACGCGAAGTCCTTGATCGGGTCGTAGCCCGGGTTGGCCTGCGTGAGCGGGTTGGCCAGGTGCGAGCTTTGCGAGGACACCACCAGCGTGTAGCCGTCGGGCTTGGCGCGCGACACCTGTGCGCTGGCAATGGAGCCGCCCGCGCCGGCCCGGTTGTCGATGACCACCGGCGTGCCGAGCGCCTTCGACAGCGGATCGGCGTACATCCGCGCGATCAGGTCCACCGAGCCGCCCGCCGGGAACGGCACCACCAGCGTGACGGGGCGCGACGGCCAGGCCTCGGCCCGCGCCGCCAGCGGCAGCAGGGCGGCAAGACCGGCGCCGAGCATCGTGCGGCGGCGCAGGGCGGGAACGGTGAAGGTGGAATTCATGAGGCGTCCTGATGCGGTGGGTCCAGTTTAAAAGTGCGCGCATTGTTGCAAGACGATTTCATTTTTGCAATAGATACTGCAAAATTGGGACTGGCCTCCCTTGGCATGCAGAATGCCCGCGACCATGAATCTGAACCAACGCATCTCGGGCTACGGCAAGAAGCTCACGAAAAGCGAGCGGCTCCTGATCGCGGAGCTGCAGGCGCAGCATCCGCAGGGCCTGCTCGAATCTGCAACGAGCCTTGCAAGAAAGGTCGGCACCAGCGCCTCCACCGTGGTGCGGCTGCTCGCCAAGCTGGGCTACGAGAGCTATGCGCAGGCGCAGATGGAAGCCCGCCTGGAAGTCACCGCGCTGCTGGCCTCGCCCGCCGCGCGCGCCGGCGCCGGCATCGAGGGGGACGCCTCCGTTCGCACCTGCCTGGACAACGCGCTGCTGCACGACCAGCACAACCTGGCCGCCACTTTCGCCGCGCTCGACGTGGGTGCGTTCGAAGGCGCGGTGCGGCTGCTCACGCAGCGCAAGGTGCGTGTGCACGTGCTCGGGCAGCGGCACGGCGCGCAGCTGGCCAACCACCTGGCCCTGCACCTGAACATGTGCCTGCCCGACGTGCGCTCGTTGACCTCGGCGAGCCCGCTGCTGCTCGAAGACCAGCTGCTGTGGATCGACGAACACGACGTGCTGCTCACGCCCACCTTCAGGCGCCACTCGCTGGCCATCGCGCGCACGGCCAAGTACTTTCGCGAGAAGGGCGCGAAGGTGATCGTGATGACCGACGGGCCGACGACGCCGGCCGCCGCATCGGCCGACCACCTGCTGCTGGTGCGCACGTCGAGCGCATCGCCGTTCGACTCCTACACGGCGGCGCTCTCGGTCTGCAATGCGCTGATCACCGCGGTGGCGCAGCGCCGCAAGAAGGAACTGGGCGTCTCGCTCCAACGCTACGAGGCCCTGACCGAACACCACTGGAACGACGCCGCCGACCCGGCGCGCCGCGCGGGTTCAGGGCGCTGAAGCCACGGGGGCAGCCGGTGCCGCCGGCTTGTCCAGCCCCAGCAGGCGCACCGCGTTGCCCTTCAGGATGCCCGGCATCACCTCGGGCTTGAAGCCCGCCACCTCGAAGTCGCGCATCCAGCGGTCGGGCGTGATCAGCGGGTAGTCGCTGCCGAACAAAATGCGGTCCTTCAGCAGCGTGTTGGCGTACTGCACCAGCTGCTTCGGAAAGTACTTCGGGCTCCAGCCCGACAGATCGATCCACACGTTGGGCTTGTGCGTGGCCACGCTCAGCGCCTCGTCCTGCCAGGGAAAGCTGGGGTGGGCCATGACGATCTGCATGTCGGGGAAGTCGATGGCCACGTCGTCCAGGTGCATCGGGTTGCTGTACTCCAGCCGCAGGCCGCCGCCGCAGCGCATGCCCGAGCCGATGCCGCTGTGGCCGGTGTGGAAGATGGCCGGCAGGCCGTACTCGGCGATCACCTCGTAGATCGGCCAGGCCATCTTGTCGTACGGGTGGTAGCCCTGCACCGTCGGGTGGAACTTGAAGCCCTTCACGCCGTGCTGCTCGATCAGCCGGCGTGCCTCGCGCGCGCCCATCTTTCCCTTGTGCGGATCGATGCTGGCGAAGGCGATCATCATGTCGCTGTTCTTCTGCGCGTGCTCCGCGATCTCCTCGTTCGGGATGCGGCGCCGTCCCATGTTCGACTCCGCGTCGACCATGAACATCACCAGCCCGATCTTTCTTTCACGGTAGTACGCCACGCTCTCCGCAATGGTGGGCCGGCCGCTGGAGCCGAAGTACTTGTCGGCGGCGCGGTCGTACTCCTCGCCGTAGTTGTCGAACGGGTTCCAGCAGCTCACTTCGGCGTGGGTGTGGATGTCGATCGCGATCAGGTTCTGATGGTCCATGTCGTTGTCTCCGGTACGGGTAAGTCCCTAGGGAATGGAGGCCTCAAGCGCCTTGAATTGATTATTTCTCATAACCATAATCCAACGCAACCCCGAACACCATCATGACCAATCCAGACCTTCACATCGAGATCAGCGACGAAGTCGCCATTGTTCGCCTCACGCGCGGTGCCAAGCGCAATGCACTGTCCGACGGCCTGATCCTCGCGCTGCGCAACACCTTCGAGACGCTGCCGTCCACCGTGCGAGCCGCGGTGCTCGACGGCGAAGGCCCGCACTTCTGCGCCGGCCTCGACCTGAGCGAACTGAAGGAGCGCGACGCCGGCCAGGGCCTGCAGCACTCGCGCATGTGGCATGCCGCGCTCGACCTGATCCAGCACGGGCCGGTGCCGGTGGTGGCCGCGCTGCATGGCGCGGTGGTGGGCGGCGGGCTGGAGCTGGCCAGCGCGTGCCACATCCGCGTGGCCGACCGGAGCACCTTCTATGCGCTGCCCGAAGGCTCGCGCGGCATCTTCGTGGGCGGCGGCGGCTCGGTGCGCATTCCCAAGCTCGTCGGCGTGGCGCGCATGACCGACATGATGATGACGGGGCGCGTCTACAACGCCGAGGACGGCGAGCGCGCCAACTTCGCGCAGTACCTGGTGGACGAAGGCACCGCCTTCGACAAGGCCCTGGAACTCGCCAGGCGCATCGCCACCAACGCACCGCTGACCAACTACGCGCTCATGCACGCGCTGCCGCGCATCGCCGAGCAGTCGGCCGACCACGGCTTCTTCACCGAGGCGCTCATCTCCGGCATCGTGCAGGCCGCGCCCGAAGCCAAGGAACGCGTGCGCGACTTCCTCGAAGGCCGCGGCGCGAAGGTGAGCAAGGGATGACCGCCGCTCGCGTGGGTGAGGCCGCCCCGGCCGTCCGCTACCGCCCGCTGGCTTTCGGCGTGACGCGCGCCACGTTGCGCGACGGCGCACCGGGCACGCGGTACCTGAAGGCCGAGACCCCGCTCGAGCCCTACCGGGACCGCATGACCGACCGGCTGCAGCACTGGGCCGACGTCGAGCCCGAGCGCACCTTCATCGCCCGCCGCGAACGGCTGGCCGACGGCAGCACCGGCGACTGGATCCGCGTGAGCTACGCGCAGGCACTGCACAAGGCGCGCGGCATCGGACAGGCCCTGCTGGACCGGGGCCTGAACGCCGAGCGCCCCGTGGCCATCCTGAGCGAGAACGGCATCGATCACGCGCTGCTCGCGCTCGGCTGCCTCTACGCCGGCGTGCCCTACTGCCCCGTCTCGCCGCCCTACTCGCTCGTGAGCCAGGACTTCGAGAAGCTGCGCCACGTCTTCGACACGCTGACACCCGGCCTGGTGTTCGCCACCGACGCCGCGCGCTACGGCCGCGCCATCGCCGCCGTGGTTCCCGCCGGCACCGAGGTCGTGATCGCCGAAGGCACGCTCGAGGGCCGCGCCGTCACCTCGTTCGACGCGCTGGCCTCGACGCCTGCCACGCCCGCCATCGACGAAGCGATGCGCGCCACCGGCCCCGACACCATCACCAAGTTCCTCTTCACCTCGGGCTCCACCAAGATGCCCAAGGCCGTGATCAACACGCACCGCATGTGGTGCGCCAACCAGCAGCAGCTGCGCCAGTCGATTCCCGCGCTGGGCGACGAGCCGCCGGTGCTGGTCGACTGGCTGCCCTGGAACCACACCTTCGGCGGCAACCACAACGTGGGCATCGTGCTGGACAACGGCGGCACGCTCTACGTGGACGACGGCAAGCCCACGCCCGGCGGCATGGCCGAGACGCTGCGCAACCTGCGCGAGATCGCGCCCACCATCTACTTCAACGTGCCCACCGGCTTCGAGGCCATCGCACAGGCGATGGAAACCGACGCCGTGCTGCGCCGCAACCTGCTGTCGCGCGTGAAGATGTTCTTCTACTCGGGCGCCGCGCTGTCGCAGCCCGTGTGGGACAGCCTGCACAAGACGCAGGAGTCCGAAGTGGGCGAGCGCATCGTCATGGGCACCGGCCTGGGCATGACCGAATCGGGCCCGTTCGCGCTGTACGTGACGGGCCCCGACGTGAAGTCGGGCGACGTGGGCCTGCCCGCGCCGGGCATCGAGCTCAAGCTGATCGACGTCGACGGCAAGACCGAGGTGCGCTACCGCGGCCCCAACATCACGCCGGGCTACTGGCGTGCGCCCGAGGCCACGGCCGAGGCCTTCGACGACGAAGGCTTCTTCTCCACCGGCGACGCCGTGAAGTGGATCGCCGACGACAACATCCACCGCGGACTGCGCTTCGACGGCCGCATCGCCGAAGACTTCAAGCTCGCCACCGGCACCTTCGTGAGCGTGGGCCCGCTGCGCGCGAAGATCATCGCGGCCGGCGCGCCCTACGTGCAGGACGCGGTGCTCACCGGCATCAACCTGAAGGAAGTCGGCGCGCTGATCTTTCCGACGCAGAAGGTGCGCCAACTGGCAGGTCTCGGCACCGACGCCCCGATGCAGCAGGTGCTCGAGAGCGCCCCGGTGCAGGCGCACTTCCAGCAGGTTGCCAACGACCTGGCGGCCATGGGCACCGGCAGCGCCAACCGCATCGCGCGGCTGCACCTGATGGCCGAGCCGCCGTCCATCGACAAGGGCGAAGTGACCGACAAGGGCTCCATCAACCAGCGCGCCGTGCTCAAGCACCGCGCCGCGCTGGCCGATGCGATGCACGCGGGAACCCTGCCTTTCACCCTCACACCGCGCTAGACATTCCAGGAGACCACACACCATGAAGATCGAAGGACAAGCCGCTCTCGTCACCGGCGGCGCATCGGGCCTGGGCGAAGCCACCGCACGCGAGCTCGCGCGCCTGGGCGCCAAGGTCGCCGTGCTGGACCGCAACGCCGCGCTCGCAGAGAAAGTGGCCGCCGACATCGGCGAAGAATTTGGCGCCGACCGCGCCGTGGCCTGCGTCTGCGACATCACCGACACCGACAGCGTGAACGCCGCGCTCGACAAGGCCGAGGCCGCGCACGGCCCTGCGCGCATCCTGATGAACGTGGCCGGCATCGGCAGCGCCAAGCGCATCGTCGGCAAGGACGGCAACCCCGCGCCGCTCGAAGACTTCGTGCGCGTGGTCAACATCAACCTGATCGGCGGCTACAACATGGCGCGCCTGTTCGCGGCGCGTTGCGCCAAGCTTGCCGCGCTCGACAACGGTGAAAAGGGCGTGATGCTCTTCACTGCGTCCGTCGCGGCCTTCGACGGCCAGGTGGGCCAGCAGGCCTACAGCGCCTCCAAGGGCGGGCTCGTGGGCATGACGCTGCCGATGGCGCGCGACCTGGCGCAGCACGCCATCCGTGTGTGCACCGTGGCACCGGGCCTGTTCGCCACGCCGCTGCTGCTGGAACTGCCCGAGGCGGTGCAGCACTCGCTGGCCGCGTCCATTCCGTTTCCGCCGCGCCTGGGCAAGCCCTCGGAATTCGCCGAGCTGGCCTGCCACGTCGTCACCAACGGCCACCTCAACGGCGAGGTGATCCGCCTCGACGGCGCCCTGCGCATGGCGCCGCGCTGAGCCTTCCTTCTTCCCGCTTCCACATCAGGAGACAACGATGACCTTCAAGAAGACCACCCTGGCCGCCGTGCTGGCGCTCATTGCCATGGGCGCCGCCCATGCCGACATCACCATCGGCGTGGTGCAGCCGCTCACCGGTCCGGCATCGGGCCTGGGCATTCCGGTGAAGAACGGCATCGCGATCTGGCCCAAGACCATCGCGGGCGAAACGCTCAAGGTGGTGGTGCTCGACGACGCCACCGACCCGACCACCGGCGTGAAGGACGCGCAGCGCCTGGTGACCGAAGACAAGGTCGACGTGATCGTCGGCTCCAGCGCCACCCCGGTGGCCATTCCCATGGCCGACGTGACGGCCGAAGCCGGCACGCCGCAGCTGTCGACCGCGCCGGCCGGCCTGCCGCCGGGCAAGGACAAGTGGTTCTTCCGCCTGCCGCAGTCGAACGACGTGATGGCCTACGCCGTGGTCGCGCACATGAAGAAGCAGAACGTGAAGACGGTCGGCTTCCTCGGCTACACCGACGCCTACGGCGAGCTGTGGCTGAAGGCACTCACCGCCGAGGCCGCCAAGAACGGCATCAAGATCGTCGCCACCGAGCGCTTCGCGCGCGCCGACACCAGCGTGACGGGCCAAGTGCTCAAGCTCACGTCGGCCAACCCGGACGCCATCCTGATCGTGGCCTCGGGCAGCGGCGCCGGCATGCCGCAGAAGGCGGTGATGGAGCGCGGCTTCAAGGGCAAGGTCTACCAGACGCACGCCGCCGCCACGCAAGACCTGATGCGCACCGCCGGCAAGGACGCCGAGGGCACCTTCGTGGTGTCGGGCCCCGCCACGGTGGCCGAACAGCTGCCCGACAGCCACCCGTCGAAGGCCGCCGCCGTGGCCTTCGTGCAGGGCTACGAGAAGGCGTACGGCCCCGGCTCGCGCAACCAGTTCGCGGGCCACTCGGCCGACGCGCTCACGGTGCTCGAGAAGGCCGTGCCGGTCGCGCTGAAGAAGGCCAAGCCCGGCACGCCGGAGTTCCGCGCCGCGCTGCGCGACGCGCTCGAAGGCATGGGCCGCACCGTGCTCGCGCACGGCGTGCTCAACTGGACCGCGCAAGACCACTGGGGCTACACGACCGAGACCGGCGTGATGCTCAAGGTGGTGAACGGCGCGTTCAAGGTCGAGCAGTAATCCACTTCGGCAGCCTTCAACGCATCAGCCTGTACCCCACGCCATGGACTTCTCGATCGCCAGCATCCTGACGCTGGACGGACTCACCAATGGCGCGATCTATGCCCTGCTGGGCATGGGCATCGTGCTGGTCTTCACGGTGACCCGCGTCATCTTCATCCCGCAGGGCGAATTCGTGGCGTACGGCGCGCTGACGCTGGCGATCTTCCAGACCGGCAAGACGCCGGGCACGGTGTGGCTGCTGCTGATCCTGGCCGGCGTCGCCGCGCTGATGGACCTGGCGACCACCTGGCGCCACAGCGGCAGCGCGGCCAGCGGGCTGAAGGCCGCGCTGCGCACCTTCGTGCTGCCGGCCGTCATCTGCGCAGTGTCGGCCTGGGCCGGCCCGCGCAACCTGCCGATCGGCGTGCAGGCATTGCTCACGGTGTTCATCGTCACGGCCTTCGGGCCGCTGGTGTACCGCGTGGCCTACCAGTCGCTGGCGGGCGCGAGTTCGCTGGTGCTGCTGATCGTCTCGGTCGGCGTGCACTTCGCGATGACGGGCCTGGGCCTGCTGTTCTTCGGCGCGGAAGGTTTTCGCAACCCGCCGTTCTGGGACGAGCGCATGGCGCTCGGCCCGCTGAACGTGAGCGGTCAGGCGCTGATCATCTTCGCGATGTCGGCCGCGCTGATCGTGCTGCTGTGGCTGTTCTTCGAGCGCAGCCTGTACGGCAAGGCGCTGCGCGCGACGGCGGTCAACCGCCTGGGCGCCCGGCTCATGGGCATCTCGACGCAGGCCGCAGGCCAACTGACCTTTGCGATGGCGGCGCTGATCGGCGCGCTGTCGGGCCTGCTGATCGGACCGACGACCACGGTGTTCTACGACTCGGGTTTTCTCATCGGGCTGAAAGGCTTCGTCGCCGGCGTGATCGGCGGGCTCGCCAGCTATCCGGGTGCGCTGCTCGGTGCCTTGGCCGTGGGCGTCATCGAGGCGTTCGGCTCGTTCTGGGCCAGCTCGTTCAAGGAAGTGATCGTGTTCACCATCATCCTGCCGGTCTTGCTGTGGCGCTCGCTGACCAGCGGCCATTCGGACGAGGAGCATTGACATGGAAGCGCTCCTGAACCCTTCGTCGGCCCGCGTGCCCGACAAGAGCGCGCTGCGCACCTGGGGCCCGCTCGCGCTGATCGTGGTGCTCATCGCACTGCCCTTTCTGCCGCTGCCCGACTTCTGGATCATCCAGCTCAACTACATCGGCATCTACACGCTGCCCGTGCTGGGCCTGGTGCTGCTCACCGGCGTGGGCGGCCTCACCTCCTTCGGGCAGGCGGCGTTCGTGGGCATCGGGGCGTACACCACCGCCTACCTCACGGTGAACACCGGCCTGTCGCCGTGGGTCACGCTGTTCATCGGGCTCGCGCTCACCGGCCTCAGCGCCGCCTTCATCGGCGCGATCACGCTGCGCATGTCGGGCCACTACCTGCCGCTGGCCACCATCGCGTGGGCGCTGGCGCTGTACTACCTCATGGGCAACCTCGACGCGCTGGGCAAGTACGACGGCATCCTGGGCGTGAAAGGGCTGTCGCTGTTCGGCTTCGAGTTCGGCCAGCAGCGCCTGTTCTACGGCGTGGTGTGGACGTTCGCGATTCTGGCGGCGTTCGCGGTGATCCGCCTGCTCGACTCGCGCAGCGGCCGTGCCATCCGTTCCCTGGCGGGCGGCTCGCAGATGGCCGAAGCCATGGGCGTGAACACGCTGCGCTTCAAGATCGGGATCTTCGTGCTCGCGGCCATGCTCGCCTCGATCTCGGGCTGGCTGTTCGCGCACTTCCAGCGCACGGTGAACCCTTCGCCCTTCGGGCTGAAGATGGGCATCGAGTACCTCTTCATGGCCGTGCTCGGCGGCGCGGCCCACGTGTGGGGTGCCATTGCCGGCGCGGGCATCGTCAAGCTGCTCGAAGACCAGCTGCAGGTGCTGCTGCCCAAGCTCATCGGCACGGCCGGCAGCTACGAGCTGATCGTGTTCGGCATCATGATCGTGCTGGTGCTCAAGTACCTGCCCGACGGGCTCTGGGCATTCATCGACCGGCGCCTGCCGCGGCCGCGCCGCAGCGTCGACTGGCAAGGCGCCAAGGACCTGCCCGCGCGCGCCAAGCCGGCCGCCGGTGAGGTGGTGCTCGACGTGCAGGCCATCCGCAAGACCTTCGGCGGGCTGGTGGCGGTGAACGACATCAGCTTCCAGACACGCGCCGGTCAGATCGTCGGCCTCATCGGGCCGAACGGCGCGGGCAAGTCGACCACCTTCAACCTGGTGACCGGCGTGCTCAGCCTCTCGGGCGGCGCGGTGCGCTTTCGGGGCGAGGCCATCGGCGGGCTGGGCGCGCGGCAGATCGCGCAGCGCGGCGTGTCGCGCACCTTCCAGCACGTGAAGATGGTGGCCGACATGACGGTGCTGGAAAACGTGGCGCTGGGCGCGCATCTGCGCGGGCGCAAGGGTGCCGTGGCCGCCATGCTGCGCATCGACCGCGCCGAAGAGCGCGCGCTGTTCCGCGAGGCCGAGCGCCAGCTGCAGCGCGTGGGCATGGGCGACCACCTGCACGAGATCGCGGGCAACCTGGCCATGGGCCAGCAGCGGCTGCTGGAAATTGCGCGCGCCCTGTGCGCCGACCCGGCCCTGCTGCTGCTCGACGAGCCCGCGGCCGGCCTGCGCCACGAGGAAAAGGAAGCGCTGGGCCAGGTGCTGCGCCAACTGCGCGGCGAAGGCATGAGCATCCTGCTGGTCGAGCACGACATGGGGCTGGTGATGGACATCTGCGACCACATCGTGGTGATGGAATTCGGCACGCACCTGATGGAGGGCACGCCCGCCGAGGTGCAGCAGAGCGACAAGGTGCGCGCCGCGTACCTGGGCACGGAGCATTAGGATGAAGCACTCCCCCAGGCTTCGCGCACTTCGTGTCGCTTCTCCTTCCCCCTCGCCGGGGGCAACACTGGCGGCCCGGCAAAGCCGGTTCCGCGGTGTTCCTGGCCTTTGCCCCTGCCGGTTTCATGCATCGTGCGTCACACGCAGCGCGTTGGAGCATCCGAGATGAAAACACCCCCCTTGCTCCGCATCCGCGACCTGCACGCAGGCTACGGCCGCGCCGAGGTGCTGCACGGCATCGACCTGGAGGCCGACCAGGGCAGCGTGGTCACCGTGATCGGCCCGAACGGCGCCGGCAAGTCCACACTGCTCAATGCGCTGATGGGCGTGCTGCCCGCCAAGGGCGTCATCGAGTTCATGGGCCAGCCGATTGCGGCGCTGTCGCTCGAAGAACGCGTGATGCTCGGCATTGCGCTGGTGCCCGAGAAGCGCGAGCTGTTCGCCACCATGCCGGTGGAAGACAACCTGGTGCTCGGCGCCTTCCGCCAGGTGCGGCTGCGCAACAAGCAATGGCGCGACCGCATCGACGAGGTCTACACGCTGTTCCCGCGCCTGAAGGAACGCCGGGCGCAGCTGGCCGGCACGCTCTCGGGCGGCGAACGGCAGATGCTGGCGGTGGGCCGCGCGCTGATGTCGCGCCCTACGCTGCTGATGCTCGACGAGCCCAGCCTGGGCCTGGCGCCGCTGGTGGTGCAGGAAATTTTTCGCACGGTCGACGCACTGCGTGCCACGGGCGTGACCATCCTGCTGGTGGAGCAAAACGCGCGCGCCGCGCTCGAAGTGGCCGACCACGGCTACGTGCTCGAAATGGGCAGCGTGAGCCTCGAAGGCGAAGCGAAGAAGCTGGCCGTCGACTCGCGCGTGATCGACACCTACCTGGGTGCAGCCAAGAAGGCGGCCTGACACCAAGACGCCGCAGCGTTCGCGGCAAGGAGACGACATGACACAGCAGCGCCACCTTCCCCTTGGCCTGTGCGCGACCGCGCTCGGCGTTGCCGCATTGCTCGCGGCGTGTGCCAGCCGTGCGCCTGCGCCGCATGCGCCGCTGGCCGCCGCGCGCCCCGGCACGCTGCGGGCCTGCACCGACCTGGCCGCCCGCGCCGCGCTGCCGGGCACGGTCTACACCTCGGTCACCGACGTGCCCGCCGGCACCGTCACGGTCGGCGGCGTGGCCATGGCCGCGCCCGCGCACTGCCTGGTGCAGGGCCGCATGAACGAACGCACGAGCCCCGTGGACGGCCAGCGCTACGCCATCGGCTTCGAGATGCGGCTGCCTGCCGCCTGGAACGGGCGCTTCTTCTACCAGGCCAACGGCGGGCTCGACGGCGTGGTCGTGCCCGCGCTCGGCGGCATCGGCGGGGGCGGCCCGAGCAGCAGCGCACTGCAGATGGGCTTTGCCGTCATCAGCGCCGACGCGGGGCATGCCGGCGCGATGGGCCCGCGCTTCGGGCTCGACCCGCAGGCGCGGCTGGACTACGGCTACAACGCCGTCGCGCAACTCACGCCGATGGCCAGGAACCTCATCGCCAAGGCCTACGGCCGCGGCCCCGACCGCTCCTACTTCGGCGGCTGCTCCAACGGCGGGCGGCACGCAATGGTGGCGGCGGTGCGATCGGCCGACCAGTACGACGGCATCCTCGCGGGCGACCCCGGCTTCAACCTGCCGAAGGCGGCGGTGGCGCAGCTCTATGGCGCGCAGCAGTACGCGGCCGTTGCGCGTGCGAAGACACCCACCGGCGACCCCGACCTGCAGAGCGCCTTCACGCCCGCGGAGATGAAGCTGGTGGCCGACAAGGTGCTGCAGCGCTGCGATGCGCTGGACGGCCTGGCCGACGGCATCGTGTCGAACGTGCAGGCCTGCAAGACGCGCTTCGACATCCAGCGGGACGTGCCCACCTGCGCCGCCGGTGCAGTGGGTGCACGCGACGGCATGTGCCTCGGCGCACCGCAGAAGAACGCGCTCGCCAACGTGTTCAAGGGCGCGCGCAACAGCGCGGGCCAGCCGATCTACAGCAGCTTCCCGTTCGACGCGGGCGTGAGCGGCGCCAACTGGCGCGAGTGGAAGTTCGCAAGCCCGCCCACGCGCGACGCGGGCGCCGTGGCCTTCATCTTCAGCACGCCACCGCAGGCCGACCGGCCGCAGGGCCTGCCCTTCGCGCTGGGCTTCGACATGGACCGCGACGCGCCGCGCATCGCGGCCACCGACGGCGTGTTCCGCGAATCGGCGCTGTCGTTCATGACGCCGCCGGACGCCGCCAACCTGGGCGCGCTGCGCGACAAGGGCGGCCGCATGATCGTCTATCACGGCACCAGCGACCCGGTGTTCTCGTCGGACGACACCGCCGCCTGGTACGAGCGCGTGCAGGCCGCGAACGGCGGCGATGCGTCTTCGTTCGCGCGCTACTTTCCGGTGCCCGGCATGAACCACTGCGCGGGCGGCCCGGCCACCGACCAGTTCGACATGCTGAGCGCGCTGGTCGACTGGGTCGAGCAGGGCAAGGCGCCCGCCTCGGTCACCGCCTCCGCGCGCGGCGCGGGCACGCCGGTGCCCAATGCCGAAGTGCCGGCCGGCTGGTCGGCGCAACGCACGCGGCCGTTGTGCCCCTATCCGCAAGTCGCCACCTACGCCGGCGGCGACACCGAGCGCGCCAGCAGCTTCGTCTGCAAGGCCCCCTAGTTCCCGAACCTGTTCCGAACCCGAGCCCCCGATGGATTACCAGCCCCGCCCCGACGACATCCGCTTCCTGCTGAACGCCGTGCTCGACGCGCCCGCGCGCCTGCGTGCGCTCGCGCCCTTCGCCGAAGTCGACGAGGCGCTGCAGTCGCAGGTGCTCGAGGAGGCCGGCCGATTCGTCGGCGAAGTGGTGGCGCCGATCAACCGCGGCGGCGATGAAATCGGCTGCCGCTTTGCCAACGGCGAAGTCGTGTCGCCACCCGGCTTTCGCGCGGCCTACCAGGCCTTCGTCGACGGCGGCTGGCCCGCGCTGTCGGCCGCCACGCAAGACGGCGGCCAGGGCCTGCCGGCGGTGCTCGAAGCCGTGCTCTATGAATGGCTGGCCGCCGCCAACCACGGCCTCACGATGGCGCCCGGCCTGCTGCATGGCGCCTATGCCTGCCTGAAGCACCACGGCAGCGACGCGCTGAAGCAGCGCTACCTGTCGAAGATCGCGAGCGGCGAATGGCTCGCCACCATGTGCCTCACCGAGGCGCACGCAGGCAGCGACCTGGGCCAGGTGCGCACGCGCGCCGTGCCGCAAGCCGATGGCAGCCTGCGCGTGAGCGGCGGCAAGATCTTCATCTCGGGCGGCGAGCACGACCTGACGCCGAACATCGTGCACCTGGTGCTGTGCCGCCTGCCCGATGCGCCGGCCGGCCCCAAGGGCCTGTCGCTGGCGCTGGTGCCCAAGCTGCTGCCCGACGGCGCACGCAATGCGGTGCACTGCGAGCGCATCGAGGAAAAGATGGGCCTGCACGGCAGCCCCACCTGCACGATGCGCTTCGACGACGCCACCGGCTGGCTGGTCGGCGAGCCCGGCCGCGGACTGGCCGCGATGTTCGTGATGATGAATTCGGCGCGCCTGCATGTGGCACTGCAGGGCATCGGCCTGCTCGACGCCGCCTGGCAGAAGGCCGACGCCTATGCCGCCGAACGCCGCCAGATGCGCGCGCCTGGCCCCGTGCCCGCGAGCCGCGGCAGCGAAAGCGCCGACCTGATCGCCGAGCACCCGGCCGTGCGCCGCATCCTCGACACGCAGCGCGCCTGGATCGACGGCGCGCGCACGCTGGCCTACCGCAGCGCGCTGATGCTCGACGTGGCCGCGCACGACGCCGACCCCAAGGCGCGCGAGCGCGCGCAGCGCTGGTGCTCGTTCGTCACGCCGGTGCTCAAGGCCGCGTGCACGCAGCAGGCCTTCCAGGGCGCGAGCGAATGCCTGCAGGTGTTCGGCGGCCACGGCTACGTGCGCGAATGGGGCATCGAGCAGGTGGTGCGCGACGCGCGCGTGACCATGATCTACGAGGGCACCAACGAGATCCAGGCCATCGACCTGCTGGTGCGCAAGGTGCTGCCCGACGGCGGCGCCGGCATGTCGGGCGTGCTGCTCGAGCTGCGCGACACGCTGGACGCCTCGCGCGAGGCCGATGCCGACGTGCAGCGCCGGCTGGCGCAGCTGCGCTACCTGGGCACCACCGTGGCCATGGCCGCGCATGCCAACCCGGTGCTGCCGTACGAAGTGGCGGACGACTACCTGCGCGTGACGATGCTCACGATGATGGCGTGGGCCTGGGCGCGCATCGAGGCGGTGGCGCCCGAGGACGCGGGCAAGGCTCGCTCGGCGGCCGCCTTCCGGCGCTGGGTGCTGCCCGAGTTCGAGATGCGCCTGGGCATCGTCAAGAAGGCCTGCGAGACGGTGGCGCTCACGCACGCGGCTGCGCCCGCCGGTGCCGACAAGTAGCGCTGGTGCCCGCTGCCGCGCGTTACGCTCACGCCATGTCGACGCCACGGAAATCCACCCCCGCCAAATCAGTTGCCGCCAGGAGCGAACCGGCGCCGCCCGGCAAGCCGGACCGGCTCGATGCCCGCATGCTCGAAACCCTGGTCGGCTACAACGCCCGGCGCGCATGGCTCATCGTCACCGACCTCTTCTCGGAACGCATGGCGCCCTACGGGCTCAAGCAGATCGACTTTTCCGTGCTCTCGCTGCTGGCGCACAACCCGGGCGCCACGTCGCGCCAGCTGTGCAACACGCTGGAGATCCTGCCGCCCAACCTGGTGAGCCTGGTGGCCACGCTGGACAGCCGCGGCCTCATCGAGCGCCGGCCGCATCCGCACGACGGGCGCGCCGTGGGCCTGCACCTGACGCCGGCCGGCGAGACATTGATCCGCGAGGCCGAGCAGGCCGTGGTGCAGCTGGAAGCCGAAGCAAGCGCCAGGCTCAGCGCACGCGAGCGCGAGACGCTGATCAAGCTGCTGCAGAAGATCTACCTCTAGGCCTTGCAGCGCCCGGCTTCTAGAGCCCGCGCTCGACCATGTCGATGAGGCGCTGGCCCAGCGGCTGGATGACCTCGGCGCCCATGCCGCGCAGCGGCCCGTCGATGATGAGCAGCGCCAGCCCGTGCACGGCCGACCACGCGAGGTACTCGGCGTTCGGGCGCCGTGCCGGGTCGAGAACGCCGGCATCCACGAGCCGGTCGATCGCCTTGCCCAACAGCTGGAACGGGTCCATCCCGCTCGCGCCGGCCTTGTCGGGGCCGATTTCGCCGCGGCCTTCGTCGGAAATCACGAACGCGGTGCGAAACAGGCCCGGTTCGGCCTGCGCGAACCCCAGGTAGGCGGTGCCGATGGCGCGCACCTGCGCGCGCGCGAAGTCGGCGGGCGGCTGGTCGCAGGGCAGCACGGCCAGTTCCTTTTCCATCGCGCCCGCCGCCGCGGCCAGGGCCGCCCCGCGCACGGCCAGCAGCAGTTCCTGGCGGCTGCCGAAATGCCGGTACGCCGCGTTCGGCACCACGCCCGCGCGCCGCGTGGCTTCGCGCAGCACCACCGCGTCGGGGCCACCGTCACGCGCCAGCTCGATGCCCGCATCCAGCAAGGCCCGGCGCAGATCCCCGTGGCGGTAGGTGCTGCGGGCGGCAGGCAGGCTTTCAGGGACGTTGTTGAGCTTCATCGAAATTCCATGTGGACACTGTCCATTATCCCTGCTATTCTTTGTGGACGGTGTACACAACTTGTCTTCGATCCTTTCAGATGGTTTGCGGCCATGACACCGGGGCCTGCCGACCCACCCTCATCCTTCCAAAGGAATTGCCATGAAAGTCCAGTCCTACCTCTCGTTCGAAGGCCGCTGCGACGAAGCGCTCGGCTTCTACAAGAAGGCGCTCGGTGCCGAGGTCGTGCAGCTGATGCGCTACAGCGAGGCCCCTCCCGCACCGTCGTCCCCGCCTTCGGACAACGCCGACGCCGGCTGCGGCGGCGCCATGCCCGCCGGCGACAAGGTGATGCACGCGGTGGTGCGCATCGGCGAGACCGAGCTCATGGCCTCCGACGGCCGCTGCTCGGGCCAGGCCGAGTTCAAGGGCGTGATGCTCGCGCTCACCGCCAGCACCGACGCCGAAGCGCGCCAGTGGTTCGACGCGCTGGCCGACGGCGGCCAGGTGCTGCAGCCGCTGATGCCCACCTTCTTCACCTCCAGCTTCGGCATGCTGAACGACCGCTTCGGCCTGGGCTGGCTGCTGGTGGTGCACCAACCCGGCTGATCCATCCCCGCACGCCTTTCACTTTCATACACAGCCTCCAGAGACGCTTTCCATGCTCAAGACCATCGCACTCGCCATCGTCGTCGCAGTCGCCGCGCTGCTGATCTTCGCGGCCACGCGGCCCGGCACCTTCCGCGTCGAACGCACCGCGCGCATCGACGCACCGCCCGAGAAGATCTTTCCGCTGATCGACGACTTCCACCGCTGGGGCACGTGGTCGCCCTACGAGAAGCTCGACCCCGCCATGAAGCGCAGCTTCGGCGGCGCCGCCAGCGGCAAGGGCGCCACCTATGCCTGGGAGAGCGACGGCAAGGCGGGTGCGGGGCGCATGGAGATCGTGGAGTCGACGCCTGCGTCGAAGGTCGGCATCAACCTCGACTTCACCAAGCCCCTGGAAGGCCACAACCTCGCGGAGTTCACGCTGCAGCCCCAAGGCAACGCGACCCAGGTCACCTGGTCGATGCAGGGAGAGAACCCGTACATCGCCAAGCTCATGGGCATCTTCTTCAACATGGACCAGATGATCGGCAAGGACTTTGAAGCAGGCCTCGCCAATCTGAAGGCCGCCACCGAAAAGTAAGCGAAGCGACGCTTCGAGGAGCTCCACCT
The DNA here is from genome assembly GCF_979254005.1 of Variovorax sp. AC103. Classification (NCBI taxonomy): domain Bacteria; kingdom Pseudomonadati; phylum Pseudomonadota; class Betaproteobacteria; order Burkholderiales; family Comamonadaceae; genus Variovorax; species Variovorax sp. AC103. The sequence goes on from NZ_CEEDFC010000025.1 coordinate 42,514, forward strand.
CTCATGACTGCGCAACCCGACAACCGCAAGCGCTGGCTCGCCTTGATGGTGCTGTGCCTGGGCGTTCTGATGATCGTGCTCGACACCACCATCGTGAACGTGGCGCTGCCCTCCATTCGCACCGACCTGGGCTTCAGCGAGACCTCGCTGGTCTGGGTGGTGAACGCCTACATGCTGACCTTCGGCGGCTTCCTGCTGCTGGGCGGGCGCCTGGGCGACCTGTACGGACACCGCCGCGTGTTCCTCGCGGGCCTGGTGCTGTTCACGCTGGCTTCGCTGGCCTGCGGGGTGTCGACCTCGCAGGGCCTGCTGGTGGCGGCGCGCGCGGTGCAGGGGCTGGGCGGCGCGGTGGTGTCGGCCGTGTCGCTCTCGCTCATCATGAATCTCTTCACCGAACCGGCCGACCGCGCCAAGGCCATGGGCGTGTACGGCTTCGTGTGCGCGGGCGGCGGCAGCATCGGCGTGCTGCTGGGCGGGCTGCTCACGAGCACGCTGAGCTGGCACTGGATCTTCCTGGTGAACCTGCCGATCGGCGTGGCCGTGTACGCGCTGTGCGTGGCGCTGCTGCCCGGCGCGCGCGGCCATGCGCACGGCGAAAAGCTGGACGTGGCGGGCGCGGTCACGGTCACGCTGTCGCTGATGCTCGCGGTGTACGGCGTGGTCAACGGCAACGAGGCCGGCTGGGGCTCCGCGCAGACGCTGGGCATGCTCGGCGCCGCCGTGGTGCTGCTGGCCGCGTTCATCGCCATCGAGTCGCGCGTGCGGCATCCGCTGATGCCGCTGGGCCTGTTCCGCCTGCGCAGCGTGTCGGTGGCCAACGTGGTGGGCGTGCTGTGGGCCGCGGCCATGTTCGCGTGGTTCTTCATCTCCGCGCTGTACATGCAGCTGGTGCTGAACTACACGCCGATGCAGATCGGCCTGGCTTTCCTGCCGGCGAACGTGATCATGGCGGTGTTCTCGCTGGGCCTGTCCGCTAGGATCGTGATGCGCTTCGGCATCCGCAAGCCGCTGGCCGCAGGGCTGTGGCTCGCCGCCATCGGCCTGGCACTGTTCGCGCGCGCACCGGTGAACGGCAGCTTCGTGGTCGACGTGCTGCCCGGCATGATGCTGCTCGGCCTGGGCGCGGGCATGGCGTTCAACCCGGTGCTGCTGGCCGCCATGAGCGAGGTGAGCCCCGCCGATTCGGGCTTGGCCTCGGGCGTGGTCAACACCGCCTTCATGATGGGCGGCGCGCTCGGGCTGGCGGTGCTGGCCAGCGCCGCGGCGGCGCGCACCGCGTCGATGGAAGCGGCCGGCGCGCAATTGCCGCTGGCGCTCACCGGCGGCTACAACCTGGCGTTTCTCGTCGGCGCCGTGTTCGCGGCGGCCGCGGGCCTCATCGGGGTCTTGATGCTTCGCTCCGCGATGCCGGGGCCGGCGCCGAACAACGAAGAAGCAGCACCCCGCGGCACGGCGGCCTCATGAGCAGCACGCGATGCAAGTGCCGCTTTTCTTCCTTCAACGTTTCCACCCTTTGTTCAGGAGAAGCACCATGGCCCGCTATGTAGACGGATTCATCGTCGCCGTACCCACCGCCAACGTCGAGGCCTACCGCAAGCTCGCGCGCAAGGCCGGCAAGGTCTGGATGGAATACGGCGCGCTCGAATACGTGGAGTGCATCGCCGACGACGTGAAGCCCGGCAAGCTCACCTCTTTTCCGCAGAGCGTGAAGCAGAAGGCCGACGAGACGGTCGCCTTCTCCTGGATCAGCTACAAGTCGCGCAAGCACCGCGACACGGTGAACGCCAAGGTCATGGCCGACCCGCGCATCGCGTCGATGGACCCGAAGACCATGCCGTTCGATGCGAAGCGGATGATCTTCGGCGGCTTCAAGTCGATCGTCGAGTACTGAGCTGGCCCCTGGCTGCATCCCGAAGGGGTGTGGCTGCGCCGGCCTCAGGCCAGGAAGCCGTCGTAGACGAGCTTCAGGCCGGTGAGCAGCATGCCTAGGTACACGAAGCGATAGAACCACGTCGCATCGATGCGCCGTGCAATGCGAATGCCGACCCACACGCCGAAGGGCGCGATCGGCATCAGCACCAGCGAGGTGGCCAGCGTGCGCAGGTCGATCAGGCCGAGCCACGCATACGGGACCCACTTGCTGAGGTTCACGACGAAGAAGAAGTACGCCATGGTGGCCGTGAACACCACCGGCGTGAGCCGCAGCGGGATCACGTAGGCGTTGATCGGCGGCCCGCCCGCATGCGCGATGAAGCTGGTGAAGCCCGACACCGTGGTCAGCACCGCGCCCACGCCGCGCGAGGGCAGCGGGTCGTCGGGCTTGGGCGGGAACAGCAGGCGCTGCGCCAGGAACAGCAGCGTGAACACGCCCACGATGCCCGCCACCGTGTGCGCCGACAGCATGCGAAACAGCAGCGTGCCGATCACCGTGCCCAGCAGGCCGAACGGAATCAGGAACTTCAGCAGCGAGCGGTCGAAGTCGCGCCGGAACGCCGCCAGGCCCAGCACGTCCATCAGCAGCAACAGCGGCATGAGGATGGCGGCCGCCTGCGGCACCGTGACGGCCAGCGCCATCATCGGCACCGCGAGCGACCCGAAGCCGGCGCCGAAGCCGCTCTTGCTGATGCCGAGCAGCAGCACGGCGGGAATGGCGACCGCATAGAAATGCGGGTCGGTGATCAGGGGAAAGGCCATGGGAAAACGCAACGCAGAAAAAAGCCCACCGGGGCGGCGGGCTCGGCGAGCGTAGCAGGATGAGGCCACGCCCGCTGGCCGGGCGGCGATCGCCTTTCGCGCAGGGCCTGCAGGGCGCTGGCGCCACTCAGGCCGGCTGCTTCAAGGGGTTCAGCACGAAGTCGAAGTCGAGCCGCCAGCGGCCGTCGGCCTGCTGTGTCCACGGCGCCACCAGCGACTGGCGCACCGCGAACACCGCGTCGGAGTCGAGCCACTGGTCGCCGTCGCGGAACACGTGGGTGATGAGCGGCTCGTAGCCCGGCGCCTCGATCTTGAAATGCAGGTGCGCGGGCCGCCACGGGTGGCGCTTGGTGGCGCGCAGCAGGTCGCCCACGGGGCCGTCGACCGGAATGGGGTAGGCCTCGGCCAGCACGCTGCGAAAGTGCAGCGAGCCGTCGGGTGCGGTGCGCAGGCGGCCGCGGTTCTCGGAGTGGTCGAGCGCTTCGTGCTGCACGTCGTAGTGACCGCCCTCGTCGGCCTGCCACACGTCGACCACCGCGCCGGCCACCGGCTCGCCGCCCAGGCCGCGCACCGTGGCATGCACGTCGCAAGGCGCACCCGCGGCACCGTTGGCCACGTCGGCGCCCTGCTCGTACTCGGGGGCGCCCTCGAAGTAGAAGGGGCCGAACACGGTGGCCTCGGTGCAGCCGGCGGGCTTGTCGTTGTTCATGGCGATGGTGAGCATCGACAGGCCCAGCACGTCCGACAGCAGGATGAACTCCTGGCGCTTGTCGTCGCACTTCTGGCCGGTGGCCGTGAGGTACTGGATGCCCTGGAACCACTCTTCCTCGGTGAGCTTCACCTCGCGCGCGAAGGCGTGCAGGTGCTGCACGAGGCTGGTCATGATCTCGTGCAGGCGCGGACTGGGCGTGTTGGCGAAGCGCGCGAGCACGGCCTGCGTGATGTTGTCCTGGTCGAGGTTGCGCATCGTGGTTGTCTCCATGGATCTCGGGGGTACGGCGCACTGTAGGCCCCGGCCGTATCCCCTGGAAGCACCCGGGGCGCAAATGATTTTTCCGCCCAGCGGAACGGTCGGCCCCGGCACTGCGCCAAAATCCCCCGGCCCGACAAAAGACAAGGCCGAAAAGCCCGGAGACACACGCCCATGGACCGCTGGACCGAGATCGCCCTGCTCGTGCAGATCGCCGACGCCGGCAGCCTGAGCCGCGCGGCCGAGGCGCTGGGCCTGTCGAATGCCGCGGCCAGCCGTCACCTGAGCGCGCTCGAGGCCCGGCTGGGCGCACGGCTGGTGGAGCGCAACACGCGCCGCCTGTACCTCACCGACACCGGCCGCGAGTTCTGCGGCCGCGCACGGACCATCCTGGCCGACCTGTCGGACGCGGAGTCGACGGTGAACGCCACCGCGCTGAACCCGACCGGCGTGCTGCGCGTGACGGCGTCGCTTTCTTTCTCGATCCACCACATCGCGCCGCTGCTGCGCGAGTACACGCAGCGCTACCCGGGCGTGACGGTGCACGTGGAGGCGGCCAACCGCTACTTCGACCTGATCGACAACAACATCGACGTGGCGATCCGCACGCGCGAGTACGAGCCCGACTCGAACGTGACGATCCGCCGGCTGGGCGAGACGCGGCGCATCCTGGCGGCGTCGCCGCGCTACTTTGCGCAGCACGGGTTTCCGAAGACGCTGGACGAGCTCGCGCAGCACAAGCTGCTGATCTACACCCACGCCAACAACCCGAACGAGCTGCGCTTCAGCCGCGCGGGCGAGACCCGCACAGTGTCGGTCACCGGGCTGCTGGAGTCGAACGACGGCCAGGTGCTGCGCGCCGCCGCGCTCGACGGCATGGGCATCCTGGTGCAGCCGACCTACATCGTCTACGACGACATCGTGGCCGGCCGGCTGGTGCCCGCGCTGGACGACTGGGACCTGCCGCACCTGACCATCAACCTGGCCTACCCGAGCCGCAAGCACCTGTCGGCCAAGGTGCGCAGCTTCATCGACTTCATGGCGGCGCATTTCCAGAAGATGGACTGGGAGCGCAAATGGACCGGCCATTTCGGCAGCCACTGAGCGCGCCAGGCGGCCTTTGCGCCAGAACATGTGCGTAAACGCACATCCCGCATTGCGGCAGCTGCGCACACTGGAAGCGCAACCGCCGCATTCCGTGGCGGACCCTTCCCGTTTCCAAGGATCTGCCATGAACACCCAGGCTGTAGCCGCCAACACCCCGCGTGCGCCGATCGCATCGTCGCCGTCCGCCCTGTCCCCGACCAGCACCGACGACGCCGGCAAGCTGGTGATCCGCCTGACGGTCGGCTTCCTGGTGCTGCTGCACGGCATCTTCAAGCTGTCGGCCGGCGTGGGCTTCATCGGCGGCATGCTGGCGAAGGCCGGGCTGCCGGGCGGGCTGGCCTACCTGGTGTACGTGGGAGAGATCGTCGCGCCGCTGCTGATGATTGCCGGCGTCTTCACCCGCGCCGCCGCAGCGGTGGTGGTCATCAACATGCTGGTGGCCTTCGGCCTGGTGCACATGGCCGACCTGTTTGCGCTGGGCAAGCAAGGCGGCTGGGCGCTGGAACTGCAGGGCCTGTACCTGTTCGGCGCGCTGACCGTGGTGCTGCTGGGCGCGGGGCGCTTCAGCATCGGCGGGCGCAACGGCCGCTACAACTGAGCGGCCACTGAGCTGCCACTGAGCGCCTTGCGGCTCAGCCGGCGTCACCCCTGACCTGCGAGACCATCAGCTCCAGGCGGGCCACGTCGGCCACCAGCAGGGCCTTGTCGTCCTTGCGCAGCACGCCGCTGCGAACCAGCACGTTGAGCTCGCGGGTCACCTGCTCGCGGTTGGTGCTGATCTGGCTGGCCAGCGCCGCGTGCTTGGGCGCCGGCGCCAGCAGGGCCTGGTTGCCTTCGACGCCCACGGCACGGGCCAGTCGCAGCAGCTCGGCATGCAGCCGGTTCTGCACGCCCAGGGTGCTCAGGTCGATCACCCGTTCGGACAGCTGGCGCACCAGCGAGGCCAGCCGCTGCATCACCCGCTCGGCCACCAGCGGCTCGTCGCGCAGCAGGGCCATGAAGGCGGCGCGGTCCAGGCTGGCTACCACGCTGGGCTCCAGCGTGACCACGTCGGCGGAGCGCGGACCGCCGTCGATGGCGGCGATGTCGCCGAAATGCTCGCCGGCCACGGAGTCGCGGAAGGTCACCTGCCGGCCGTTGGCCGAATAGGTCGTCACCCGCACCCGGCCCGAGACCAGCAGGAACACCTCGCCCTGCTGCTCGGCGCGCAGCAGCAAGGGCTTGCCCGCCTCCACGCTGTGCCACAGGCACTGCTGGGCCAGCAGGTCCAGGCGCCGGTCGGGCAGGCCCTGGAGCAGCGCGACGTGGCGCAGCGCGAGGCTGGAGCGGGGAGCCGCGGAAGAAGAAGAGGGTGCGGATTCGGGTTTGGCCATGCCGGGGGTCGGTGGGGGCGCGCGCATTATGCTCGGGTGCCGTTTCGAACCCGTTCATGGACAGACGTTCCCACCCCTCCCCTTTTTCGCTGAGACCGCCCACACGGCGCAATCTCCGCTGGGTGAGCGGCCTGGTGCTGATGGCCTACATCACGTTCCACCTGCTGAACCATGCGCTGGGCATCTATTCGTTCACGGTGGCCGAGACCGTGCTGCGCGGCGTGCAGAAGTTCTGGCACAGCCTGCCCGGTACCGCGCTGCTGTACGGTGCGGCCGCCACGCACCTGGCGCTGGCCGTCGTCGCGCTGTGGGAGCGCCGCACGTTGCGCATGCCGCCGCTCGAGGGCCTGCGCGTGCTGCTGGGCTTCGCGCTGCCGCTGCTGCTGGCCACCCACCTCACGGCCATGCGCGGCGCCTACCTGGCCTACGGCATCGAAGGCTCCTACGTGCGCGTGGTCTGGGGCCTGTGGGACTGGCAGGGCGCCGCCGCGCAGCTGGGCATGATGCTCGCGGCCTGGGCGCACGGCTGCCTGGGCCTGCACTTCGCGCTGCGGGTGCAACCGGCATACCGGCGCTTCTCGCACCTGCTGCTGGCCGTGGCGGTGGTGTTGCCGCTGGCGGCGGCGATGGGCTTCGTGTCGATGGGGCGCGAGTTCCAGTGGGCCGGCGTGCCGCCGGTCGTGCTGCCGACGCCCGAGCAGGGCCAGGCGCTGAACGCGGCTGAACGCTACATCAAGTGGACCTACGGCCTGGCGCTGCTCGCCCTGCTGGCCGCACGCTGGGGGCGCAACGGGTTTGCACGCTGGACGCGCCAGCCCTCGGTCACGCTGCGCTACCCCGGCCGCACGGTGCAGGTGCCGCGCGGCTGGAGCGTGCTGGAGGCGAGCCGCTCGCACGGCATCGACCATGTGTCGATCTGCGGCGGGCGGGCGCGCTGCTCCACCTGCCGCGTGCGCGTGGCCGGCCCGGCAGCGCACGTCGGCGAGCCGGGCCGCGACGAGCAGCGCACGCTGGAGCGCGTGCGCGCACCGGGCGACGTGCGCCTGGCCTGCCAGCTGCGCCCGCGCGGCGACATCGAGGTGACGCCGCTGTTCGCGCCCTGGCCCAACGAAGGCCGGCCCGCGCCGGTGGGCAACTTCGGCCGCGAGCGCGACGTGGCGATCCTGTTCGTCGACCTGCGGCGCTGGTCGGGCCTGTCGGAGCGGCAATGGCCCTTCGACCTGGCCTATGTGCTCGACCGCTATTTCGCCACCGTGGGCGCCGCCGTGCGCGAGAGCGGCGGCGTGCCCAACCAGTTCATCGGCGACAGCGTGATGGCGATCTTCGGGCTCGAGGCCGACCTGCCCACGGCCTGCCGGCAGGCGCTGCGCGCCACCGAGTTGATCGGCGAGCGCATGGACGCATGGAGCGAAGGCTTCGAGGCCCAGTTCGGCCAACGGCTGGAGTTCGGCATGGGCCTGCACGCGGGCCGCGCGGCGGTAGGTGAGGTGGGCTACCTCGAAACCACCACCTTCACCGCCATCGGCGAAGTGGTGAACACCGCAAGCCGGCTGCAGGACCACTCCAAGATGGCTGCATCGCGGCTCGTCGTGTCGCTGTTTGCCGCCGAGCAGGCGGGCGCGGCCGGGGCGATGGGCACGCCCGAAATGCTCGCCGTGCGCGGCCGCTCCGAAGCCCTCCCGGTGCTGTACCCACCGCAGGCGCCAGTCCCCCGGTAATCGCCGAAAGCGGTGCGCAAACGCACATCGCCAACCACGATGCGGTTTCACACTGCATGCCGTGGCAACGACGAATGTCCGCCGCCCACAGAGACAGACCAAGGGACTCTCACCATGAACACCAAGCAACTCATCGCCATCTCCGCCCTCGCCATGCTGGGTGCCGCCGGCGCCCACGCCGAGACCTACGAAGGCGTGCACGCCCTCACCTCGTACGCCAGCCGCGCCGACGTGCAGGCCGAGGCCGTGGCCGCCGCGCGCGCCGGCAATCCCTATTCGGACAGCGCCGCCGAAGGCACCGTGGCCGTCAACTCCACGCTCGATCGCAGCGCCGTGCGCGAGCAGGCCGTGGCCGCCGCCCACAACCCGCTGCAAAGCCTGGACCGCCGCGCGTTCTACCGCGACCAGGTGCCGTCGGCCTACAACAAGCCGACGGTGTCGTTCACGCGCCAGGCCGGCCTGTAAGACGCCACGCGGCCCTGCCGCGAATCAGGGCCGCACACCCTCCCAGGCGTTCTGCAGCAAGTCACGGATCGCATCGCGCGCCAGAGGGCGCGGGTTGGGGTACTGGTTCTGCAGCGCATGCGCGCAGGCCAGGTCGAGGTCCGATTCCTTCATGCCGATGTCGCGCAGCGCGACCGGCGCGCCGTTGTCGCGTGCCAGGTCGTACACGGCCTGCGCGGCGCTGCTTCCGCCCAGCGCCTTCACGATGCGGGCCATCGCATGCGGCGCCGCCTCGGCGTTGTAGGCCAGCGCATGCGGCAGCACGATGGTGTGCGTCTCGGCATGCGGCAGGTTGAAGCTGCCGCCCAGCGTATGGCACAGCTTGTGGTGCAGCGCCATGCCCACGTTGCCGAGCACCGTGCCGCACAGCCAGGCGCCGTAGAGCGCGTCGCTGCGCGCGCCCAGGTCCTTGGGCGTGGCGCGGATGGCGGGCAGCGCACGGCCCAGCGCGGCAATGCCTTCCTGCGCCATCAGGTCCATCACCGGGTTCGAATCGACCGCGTAGAGCCCTTCGGCGGCGTGCGCGATGGCATTGATGCCGCTGGTCAGGCTCATGCCCACGGGCAGCGTCAACGACAGCTCGGGGTCGTAGATGACGGTGCGCGGCAGCACCTTGACATCTTTTCCCATCTTCTTCATGCCGGCCTCGGTGATGCCGTAGATCGGCGTCATCTCCGAGCCCGCGTAGGTGGTCGGAATGGCCAGGATCGGCAGGCCCGAGTCGAGCGCGATGGCCTTGCCCAGCCCGGTGGTCGAGCCGCCGCCGATGGCCACGGCACAGTCGGCGCCCAGGCGCTGCGCCACCTCGCGGGCTTCACGCGCGGTCTCGATGGGCACGTGCATCACCGCGCGGTCGAACACGCCGGCCGCGTGCGCGCCCAGCATGTCGGCGATGCGCTCGGCCTGCGGCCGCTGCTCGGGCGTGGACAGCACCAGGGCGCGCCGCGCGCCCAGCGCGTCGATCTCGCGCGCCAGGTGCTGCAACGACCCGGCACCGAACACCACACGCTGGGCAACGCTGTTGTAGATGAAGGGCTGGAGCGGCATGGTGCTGTCTTTCTGCGGGGGAATCGTGCGTCCACGCGAGTGTTCACGCGCGCACGGTCCCGTTCAACCCCACGGGCGGAAAGGAGTTTTCCGTTCAGCGGGCTGAGCCTGGGCGAACGGGTTTGCCTTCAAGCGGCGCGACCTGCACCGTGCAAGCCTGGCGGCTTTCGGTGATGGCGAAGCGCACCGGCAGGAAGCGCTCGATCACCGCGCAGTTGGTGCGCGTGTGCTCCGTCACCTCGCTGCAGGTGAAGGCGCAGGCCTTCTGGCCCTGCCACGCGGCAAGCGCCAGCAGCAGCGCCAGCTGATCGGCCAGGTGCGGACCGACCGCCGCCTCGCTCTTCTGGTATTCGCGCAGCTCCTTCACCAGCCCGTGCGCCACCTGCTCGGCGCTCAGCGACTTCTCGCCGAAGGCCGTGAACACCTCGGTGACGTGCTCGTAGGCCAGCGTGGCCAGCAGCGCATTGCCCGGGCCCTCGTTCTGCCTCGCCGTGCCGAAGCGCAGCTGCTCGCCAGACCAGCCCATCGCACCGCCCAGCGTGTCGAGCTCGCGCGTGGGCACGTGGCGCGGCAGGCCGGGGGCCAGGCATTCCGCGTAGCCGGACTGGTGCGCGCCGCGCGCCATCAGGTCGAAAGGCTGCAGCGCGCCGGCCGCCGGCACGATGAGCGCGTCGACCTCGCCGCCGCCCGCCGGGTAGAAACCGCAGCGGCGCAGCGTGAGCTGCAGATCGGCACCCAGGCGACGCACCAGCGGCGCGAAGGCACGTTCCAGGAAGTGGAACGGCGGCGCCATCGGGTTGTGCGTGCCGCCGCTCAGGTGCACCGTGCTTGGCGTACCGACCAGCAGCAGAGGCGGCAGCACCGTCTGCAGCACCAGCATGCAGCTGCCCGCGCTGGCGATCGCAAAGCGGTACTCGCCCGCGCGCACCGGGCCGGGCACGAAGCGCAGCGACTGCGAGCCGAGTTCGGCCCCGTCGACCTGCGCACCGCTGATGGCCGCGGCCGCGGTCACGCACGCCAGGTGCTGTCGCATGAGGCCGGGCTTGGCGCGGCCCGCGCGGATCTTCTCGATCGACAGCGGCTGGCCCGTGGCCACCGACAGCGCGAGGCTGGTGCGCAGGATCTGGCCGCCGCCCTCGCCTTGCGAGCCGTCGAGCTCGATCATGCGTGGCCTCCTTCGTCTGCAACCGTTGCCCTTGCCCCCGCCGCCGCATCGAAGCGCAGCACCGTCTCGCAAAGGAAGGCATCCAGCCCCGAACCGTCGGCCGACGGCAGCGGCGTCACCGGCTCGGCCGCGTTGGCCGCCAGCTCGGACTCGATGAACGCATGGATGCCGGGCCAGCGCGGGCTGGTCGCGGCTTCGCCGGCGCGCATCTTCACCTCGAGCAGCGCGTTGATCTCGTCGATCAGCGCGGCGTCGCGCACCGCATCGAGCGTGCCCTGCGCCAGGTCGGCGAAGCGCATCGGCGGCACGCCGGGCTGTGCGCGGATCCAGCGCGCGGCCAGCAGCGGGCGCAGCACGTAGAGATACTTCTTGTAGCGCACCTCGTCGGCCTGCAGGTGCTCGCGAAAGTTCTTCTTCGCCATCGAGGCGTAGTGGTGCCAGCCGCGCGCGTTGGAGAACACCGCCTCCGACAGCGCGCGAAAACGCGGCATCGCCGCCGCGTCGTCGCGGTACACCACGGGCGAGCGCAGCCATTCGAGCAGCGTCGGGTTCGACTCGCGCATCAGGCCCAGCGCCTTGCGCAGGTCCCAGCCGTTGATGTCGAGGTCGCCGCTGATCGGCACTTCGATCACGTCGCGGCGCGGCTGCACCGTGAGGTACCACGGCAGGCGGTTGACGTAGATGAAGCGCACGTCGTAGTCGCTGTCGGGCGAGGCGAAGCCCCAGCCGCGGCTGCCGGATTCGCAGGCGAAGAGCACGGTGACGTCGTGCTTCGCTTCGATGTCGCGCAGGTTGTCCATGATCTGCGCGCGCACAGCGGGCGCTATCGGGTGGGCGGAGCGCAGGAATTCTTCGGTGCTGTTCATTGGTCTTCTCCCTTCTTCGTTTTTTCTTCTTGCGCACGCGCTACGGTCACCGTGCCGGCACTGTCGAGCGCAAATACATCCAGGTCGTTGGCCAGGAACGCACGGCCGCCGTAGTGCGCCTGCGTCTCGGCCATCAACGCCGCCATGCCTTCGTCGTTCTGATGGCGCGCGCTGAAATGCGTGAGCACCAGGTTCGGCACGCCGGCGGCCTGCGCGGCTTCGGCCAGCAGGCGCGCCGAGCTGTGCATCGGGCCGGGGCCGACCTTGTCGAGCACGTCCTGCGTGTAGGTGGCCTCGTGCACCAGCAGTTGCGCACCCTGGCAGGCGTCGTGCAGCAGCGCCGGAGCGGCGTTGTCGCCGCCCAGCACGGCGGCCGCGGTGTCGACCTGCGTCTCGGCAAAGTCGGCACTGCGCAGCACCTTGCCGTTGAACGGCACGTCCTCACCGGTCTGCAGCGCGCGCCACGCGGGGCCGGGCGGCAGGCCGGTGGCCTTGAGCGCCTCGGCCTTCAGCCGCGCGCGACGGGTCTGCACCTGCACGCGGTAGGCGTGGCTGGGCACGCGGTGGCGCAGCACATGCCGCTCGATGCGCACGCCGGGCGCCTCGTACACCAGCGCCCGGTCTTCGACGTCCACGTGTTCCACCTCGTACGGCAGGTGCAGGTCGGTCAGCGTGCGCGTGGCCTGGAACCACTGCCACACGGGCAGCGGCGCGATCAGCTTCAGCGGCCGAGTGCGCTTGCCCATGCCCGCGCTCGCGAGCAGGCCCGGCAGGCCGTAACAATGGTCGCCGTGCACATGCGTGATGCAGACGGCGGCCATGTCGTGCAGGGACAGTGGCGTCTGCAGCAGGCGGTGCTGCGTGCCCTCGCCGCAGTCGACCAGGAACCAGTCGGCGTTGAGCACGGTTTGAACGGCGAGTCCGGAGACGTTGCGGTGCCGCGTGGGGGTGCCTGAAGAGGTTCCCAGAAAAGTCAGTTTCATCATCACGTCGATTCACTCCCTGCGCGTCAGCGCGCTTGCGGCGGCGTCTGCGGCGACGCGCTCCCAACCAAAGTATCGGCGACCGCCTTGCGGGCGGTTCGCCATCAGCGCACGGAGCTTTTCAAGCTGCGCTTCGCCACCCCAGCGCGCCATCGTCTGGATCGCCACGACACGCAGGCTCCACCATTTGCTTTGCAGCGCCGCATCGACTTCGGCCGACGTCTGTGCGCTGGGCTTCATGTCCCCCAGCGCGCGCAGGCGTTCGGTCTGCTCGCCCAGAAGGTTCGCGCCCGGTCCTGCATTGCGCAAGCGCGCGCGGCGCTCGCGGCGGCAGGCCAGGCAGCGCACGGCGCGGCTGTCGATGGGACCGTGCACCGTCTCGTACCACCACTTCTGCTGCTTGGCGGTCCACACTTCTTCGGCGCCGCAATCGCGGCAGGTGAAGGGGCGCGCGAGGTAAGACGCCGGCAGCGGCCCGCAGGTGTTGTTGTACCTCTGCAGCACGGACGGGTCCGCGGGCTCGCTGTTGGATTCATCACCGTGCAACCAGGGCTTCAAGGCGCCTTGCGCACAGCGCCGCGCAGCCAGCGTGGCAGCGCGCTGCACGCGATGCGCCTTGATTTCGGCGCGCCGTTGCTTGTTACTTTTCATTTTTTCAACCTCCGTCGACCAGCGCCGCAAAGGCGGCCCCGACGACCTCACCCCTGCGGCAGCGCCTTCACTTTCGAATGCCGGCACCAGGCCGTCATCGTCACCCCTTCACGCACACCACCTGCTTGAGCGTGTAGACCACCTCCACCAGGTCCTGCTGCGCCGCCATCACCGCATCGATGTCCTTGTAGGCCATCGGAATCTCGTCGATCACGTCGGCGTCCTTGCGGCACTCCACGCCTTCGGTCGCGGCGATCTGGTCGGCGATGGTGAAGAGCTTCTTCGCCTTGGTACGGCTCATCTTTCGACCGGCGCCGTGGCTGCAGCTCATGAAGCTCTCGGGGTTGCCCTTGCCGCGCACGATGTAGCTCTTCGCGCCCATGCTGCCGGGAATGATCCCCAGCTCACCGGCCTTCGCGCTCACCGCGCCCTTGCGGGTGACGAGCACGTCTTGCCCGAAGTGCGTCTCGCGGCTCACGTAGTTGTGGTGGCAGTTCACCGCTTCCACATGCGCCTCGAAGGGCTTGGTGATGACCTTGCGCGCGGCCGCGACCACGCGCTGCATCATCACTTCGCGGTTGGCGCGCGCGAACTTCTGGGCCCAGCCCACCGCGCGCACATAGTCGCCGAAGTACTTGGCGCCCTCCTCGAAGTACGCCAGGTCCTGGTCGGGCAGGTTGCGCTGGTGCAGCTCGGCGTCCTTCTTCGCGAGTTCGATGAAGTGCGTGCCGATGGCGTTGCCCACGCCGCGCGAACCCGAGTGCAGCATGAACCACACGGCGCCCGCCTCGTCCAGGCACACCTCGATGAAGTGGTTGCCGGTGCCCAGCGTTCCCAGGTGCTTGTGGTTGTTGGTGTTCCTGATGCGCGGGTAGTCCTCGCAGATCAGGTCGAACTCGTCCACCAGCGTGGCCCAGGCCGCATCGGTTTCGTCGGGCGGCGTTTCCCACGCGCCCTTGTCGCGGCCCATGCGCTTGGGGTTGCTTCCGTGCGGCACGGCCTTCTCGATCGCCGAACGCAGCGGGCCCAGGTTGTCGGGCAGGTCGCGGGCGTTGAGCGTGGTCTTGCAAGCCATCATTCCGCACCCGATGTCCACGCCCACCGCGGCGGGAATGATCGCCTTGAAGGTCGGGATCACCGAGCCCACGGTCGCACCGATGCCGTAGTGCACGTCGGGCATGGCCGCGATGTGCTTGAACACGATGGGCAGGCGCGCGGCGTTTTCCAGCTGCTTCTGCGCTTCGTCTTCCACGGGCACGCCGTTCGTCCACATCTTCACGGGGACGCCGTTGGCTACTTCGTGCAGTTTGTAGTTCTGTTCCATTTCTTTTTCTCTCTCTCTTTTCTGTCTTGTCTTGTTCGATTGCTACTTGTAGAAATCCTGGGGCCGCTTCTTGAATGCCGCGATGAGCACCTCGTAGGCACGAAGCGGAAAGTCGTGCTCCACCCACCGCTCGCGATACGTCTCGGGCCCGCACTCCACGTAGATGCGCTCCAGAATCGCATGGATATTGCGCACCAAGTCCACACGCCGGAGGATGCCGCTTGCCAGCACCTTGTAGTTGTCGGCGGCGGTCATTTCCCAGCTCGCCCAATCGTGGTAGCTGCGCAGCTCGAAGCTCAGGTCGTCCTTGTCGCCCGTCACCACCAGCTGCACCTCACCGGGCTCGTCCATGAATACCGCCGTGGCGCTTTGCGCGCCCTTCGCCAGCTCGACCCCCATGCGCGCGAGGTCGCCCAGCGAATCGTGCAGGTACGACACCGCGAACGCCATCGTTTCGGCGTCGGCACGAAAACTGAACGTGGCCCAGCCGGTGCCGCTCAGCACGTAGCCGATCCGTTCCTGGGTGCGATCTTCTTCCAACATGATCTTCTTTCTATCTGACAACAACGGCGTTCACTGACTTGGTGGACACGGCGGGATTCGAACCCGCATCAATACGGCGACCATGGTTCTTGAGTCCGATGGCCCAGTCGACGATTGGAAACGCGCGCCAGTGACAGACCCGTCATCGGAGCCAGCACCTGCATCCTCAACCGTACTCGTCAACCGACTTTCCCGCCGCATCCGGTGCTACCCGGACTGCGGACATGACAACAACATTTTTCGCAGTGGCGCTCCCTTCGGTGCCTGCGTGCCCAGAAAAAAAGAGGTGACGAGAAGCGACGGGTTGTGAACTGAGCTATCTGCCGAAACAGACCGGGACTCGGACCCGGGACCTTCATGGCCAGGACCATGACGCTCTTTCCTGTAAACCCGCCTGCATTCACCTCAAAACAAAAAAGCAGCGACAAGAATCGACGAAACGTCGTGCTCTACCACTGAGCTACGGTCTTGCGACCGGCGGGATTCGAACCCGCGACCACGAGATTAGGAGTCTGTAGTTCCGCCAGCATTCGCTGCAAAAAACAGTGCGACAAGGATGGCAAGACATGCCCACCGGCGAGCCGGTGTTGGGGTTCGACCCCCAGGCGTCCAGATGTAGTCCTGCCTGCATTCGCACAACAACTTTCATCCCCGTTCGGCGACAAACGATCGATGCGAGGGAGAACATGGTTGGATGTACTCGCATCTGCATTCGCCGAACGACGACGTTCAATTCTTCGGATCAGGCACCTCGGGCCGAGGCCCACGGCACCCTCTCTCTTTTCCTTCAGATCGAAGTCTCTTCGATCACACCCACCCAGTGGCCGGCGCCCAGACCGCCCGCGGCATACACCGCCAGCAGCTTGAACACTTCGTCGCTGAAGCCGCCGATGTTCAGCACATCGTCACGCTCCTGCGCCTGGGTGGTCGCACAGGGCTGGATGTCGATGCACACCAGCCGCGCCTTCGGGTTGCGCTTCTTGAACGCCTCCCACTCCTGCATGGTCGCGGTGCCGCGGCCACGGGCACGGTCAGCCCGGGACTCGTTGTCCGACACCAGCACCACCAGATCGGCTTGCGCCTTCTCCTTGTTCAGCAGCGCCAGCGGCGCGCTGCACGAGGTTCCGCCGCCGCCCACCGCGGCCAGCCTGGCCGCGTTGGTCATCACCGAATCACGCGGATTCAGCTTCAGCGACACCACCTTCGTCTCGAAGGGCAGCACACGCGCATCCGCATTGCGGCGCAGCACGGCGGCAGCCACCAGCGCGGCCACGTCGATGCATCGCACCGCCGACGTCGCCGAACCGCGGTGGCCCGTCACCGGCGAGCTCATCGAGCCCGACACGTCGGGGCACACCACCACGCGGCCCTCGAACACCGGCACATTGGCGAGCGCGAGCTCCATCGCGTCCTGCAGCGCTTCCTTCACCACGTGCGGCACCTCGGCGCCGGTTGCGGTGTAGGCGGCCATCAGCTGGTACGGCAGCACGCGGGCCTTGGCCACGGCCTGCGGGTCACGCAGCTTGGCAGCCACCGCCTCCGCGAGACCCGGCAGCTCGAACACACCATGGCGCGCAAAGGTGTTCAGGTTCTGACGCACCATCTGCCACGAACCACGCAATGCGATCTGCGCCCAGGCCTGCGTATCCAGCTCCAGCGCGGTCAGCATCTGGAACGGCACGTCCGGCACTTCCATGGCCCCCACGCTCGGCACTTCGTGTCCTCGCTGCCCCCCGAGGGGGCGCTCGGCGCGGTCCTGCTTGAAGCGTTCGAACGCCTGCGTCACCGGAGGCAGCGCTTCCAGCGCATACGGACGACCGATCAGCCATGCGAACCATGCGGCGCGCCATGCTTCGGCGGGCTTGGGGTGAACCATCTTCACCACGTCGGCCAGCGAAGGCGTGTTGCCCACCGAGGCGTTCAGCAGTTGCGCCTCGGTCGCTTCGAGCAGCCATTGCTGCACCAGCTTCTTCGGACGCGTACCGAGCGACTTGCGGCCCACGGCACCCGAACGCAGCATCTGCACGAAGTTGCGCAGCATCTTGCCGTTGTCCACCACGCGGGGGAACACCTTGGCGAGCAGCGACACGTCGCGCACCGCCAGCGTGGCGGCCAGCAGCGCCGGCATGTCCTTCATGTGGCCGGCGCGACGGGCGTACACGGCCGTCTTGGCGACGAACACCGGGTCGGCTTCGCGGGCCAGGGCCAGCACGGCGTCGAGCTGGTCCTGCGCTTGTGCGTAGAAGGTGTTGTTCAGGCAACCGGTGGCCGCGAGCTGCGCCAGCTGGTGCTTGGGCGACAGCGCGTAGGCGGCGCCGCCGGCTTCGTTGCGCACGTCGGCCGCAGGTTGCAGGGCACCGCGCAGCGTCTGGAAGAGTTGAAGGTTGGCCATGTGACTTCTCCGTGTCCGGTTCTTTTTGTTCGCTTGATTTCTTGAATGTGTGATCCTTATTGCAACGGGTGTGCCAAGGTTTTGCCAGACGGGTACGAAATCTTTCAAGCCATTGATTTGATTGAGTTTTTTCCGTATCACTCAGAAAAACGGACTGAATCTTCAAGAAACTTATCAATACTTCTTATAATTTTGGCTAGTAAATTAGCTAAAAATGAAGAAACCCATCGTCGTCATCGGCTTCCTCGGCACCCAGCTGGACGCCGGCCAAGGCGCGGGCCGCTGGAACAAGTGGCGTCCCACCGTCTCGCTCGCACAGCACGAGGACATGGTCGTCTCGCGCATGGAGTTGCTCTACACGCTGCGCCACAAGGCGCTGGCCGAGGTGGTGAAGGCCGACATCGTCGCGGTGTCGCCCGAGACCACCGTCAACCTGGTGCCCTTCGACCTGGCCGACCCCTGGGACTTCGGCGAGGTCTACACGCGCCTGTACGACTGGGCGCGCGCCTACCCCTTCGACGCCGAGCGCGAGCAGTACTGGACGCACATCACCACGGGCACGCACGTGGCGCAGATCTGCATGTTCCTGCTGTCGGAATCGCGCCTGGTGCCGGGCGTGCTCGCGCAGACCTCGCCGCCGAAGCGCCAGCGCGAGGGCGAGGCCGGCAAGTGCACGCTGATCGACCTCGACCTGTCGCGCTACGACGTGATCGCGCAGCGCTTCGGCGCGGAGCAACGCGATGCGGTCGCCTTCCTCAAGAGCGGCATCGCCACGCGCAACGTGCGCTTCAACACGCTGATCGACGAAATCGAGCATGTGGCCGTGCGCTCGCGCGCGCCGATATTGCTGGTGGCGCCGACGGGCGCGGGCAAGTCCTTCCTGGCGCGGCGCATGTTCGAGCTGAAGCAGGCGCGCCACCAGATGAGCGGGCCGTTCGTGGAAGTGAACTGCGCCACGCTGCGCGGGGACGGCGCGGCCTCCACCCTGTTCGGCCACAAGAAGGGTTCGTTCACCGGCGCGGCCAGCGACCGGCCCGGGCTGCTGCGCACGGCCCACCAGGGCGCCCTGTTCCTCGACGAAATCGGCGAGCTCGGGGCCGACGAGCAGGCGATGCTGCTGAAAGCCATCGAGGAAAAGCGCTTCTTCCCCGTGGGCGCCGACAAGGAAGTGGAAAGCGACTTCCAGCTGATTGCCGGCACCAACCGCGACCTGCGCAGCGACGTGGCGCAAGGGCGCTTTCGCGAAGACCTGTTCGCGCGCATCAACCTCTGGACCTACGACCTGCCCGGCCTCGCGCAGCGGCCCGAAGACATCGAGCCCAACATCGACCACCTGCTGGCCCTGCACGCCACGCAGAACCACCGCGTGGTGCGCTTCAACGCCGAGGCGCGCGCGGCCTACCTGCGCTTTGCGCAAAGCGGCGAGGCGCTGTGGAGCGGCAACTTCCGCGACCTGTCGGCCAGCGTGACGCGGCTGGCCACGCTGGCCGACGGCGGGCGCATTCCGGTGGCGCTGGTGGAGGCGGAGATCACGCGGCTGCGCTGGCTGTGGAAGCGCGAAGGGCCGGCGGCCGCGCAAGGCGGCGATGGCGATGTCGACCTGGACGCATTGCTCGGCGAGGAGCGCAGCGCCGCGCTCGACCTGTTCGACCGGCTGCAGCTCGAGGCGGTGGTGCGCGTGTGCCGGCAGTCGCGCAGCCTGAGCGATGCGGGCCGCCAGCTCTTCCAGGCTTCGCGCGCTCAGCGCAGCGTGGTCAACGATGCGGACCGGCTGCGCAAGTACCTCGTCAAGCACGGGCTCGACTGGAACCAGGTCGGCCGCTGATAGATTCGGCGCTCCATACCGACCAGACAGACATTCAAGGGGAGAGCCGGATCGATGACACGCATGCGTGAAATGAAGAGAACTTTGGTGTCTGCGTGCGTTGCGTTGACGCTCGCCGCGAGCGCCCAGGCGGCCCCGCTGCGCTCGGGCCTGTACGAAGGCCTGATGCTGGCCGTCGACGAAAGCGGTGCCGTCAGCGGCAGCTTCGCGCAGCAAGGCAGTTGCAGCTTCCAGATCGCGGGCCGCGCGAGCCCCCAGGGCACGGCCGTGGTCCGCACGCTCGGCAATACCCCTGCCCTGCCTGCCCTGGAAGGCCGCCTGTCCGCCGGCGCAGACAGCGTCAGCCTCGCCCTGCCGGGCGGCCAGCAATTGCCGGGCTGCGGCAACGTGCTGCCGCCGTTGGTCGACAAGGGCCTGGCGCTGGACCTCACGCAGAAGGGCACGTGGACCCGGCTGGTGAGCGTGGCCGCGCAGAAGACAGCGTTGCGCAAGACGCCCGCCGACGCGGGGCGTGCCTATGTGGTTCGCGGCGATGTGCTGGGCGTCGTCTCCGAGCGGGCGGACCTGCTCGAAGTCGCTTTCGTGAACGGGCAAGGCCGCGTGGTCCGCGGCTGGATCGCCACGAAGGACGCGAAAGTGCTGGGCGCGCCGTAGCGCTGACTGGCTATCCTCCGCCCCATGGCCATCTCCGCATTCGTCGTGAAAGTGCCCGCGGCCGAGCCGCTGGCCGGGGACCTGCGACGCCGCTTCGACGCCACCGTGGCACTGGGGGTGCCGGCGCATATCACCGTGCTGGTGCCGTTCATGGACCCTTCCCTCATCACCGCTGAGGTGCTCGAGCGCGCCGGGCGCGCGCTGCAACGCACGCCTTCGTTCGCGTTCTCTCTGGGCAAGGTCGGGCGCTTTCCCGAGACCGCGTACCTGGCGCCGGAGCCGGCCGCGCCCTTCGTCGCCATGACGCTGGCGCTGGTGGCGGCCTTTCCCGGCTTCCCGCCCTACGGCGGCGAACATGACGGCGTGATTCCGCATCTCTCCGTGGCCCATGGCGATGCGCGCCATGCGGAGGAAGCAGCCGTCGAACTGCAGGCGCGGCTGCGTGCATCGGGCGCCGTGCACGCGATGTGCACCGAAGTCGCGCTCATCGAAAACTCCAGCGGCCGCTGGCAAGACATGCATGTCTTCCAGCTGCCCGCAGCCACTCCCTGACGCATGCGCAACGTTCTCTTCATCTGCAGCCGCAACCAATGGCGCAGCCCCACCGCCGAACAGCTGTGGCGCCGACATCCGCTGGTCGCGGCACGCTCGGCGGGCACCAGCCCGAACGCGCGGCACCGGGTGTCGCTCGACGACATCGCGTGGGCCGACGTGATCCTCGTGATGGAAGAAAAGCACAAGTCGCGGCTCGTGGCCGAGTTCACGCGAATGCTCGAAGGCAAGCCGATCCATGTGCTCGATATTCCGGACGAGTACCGGTACATGGATGCGGAGCTGGTCGAGGAGCTGCAGCGCTCGCTGCCGTCCGTTCTTGGAATCGACTGAAGCCATGCCAGAGATCTACATCAGCACCGACGTCGAATCCGACGGCCCCATTCCCGGCCCGCACTCGATGCTCAGCTTCGGCTCGGCCGCCTACACCGCCGACAAGCGACTGGTCTCCACCTTCAGCGCCAACCTGCACACCCTGCCCGGCGCCGAGGCCGACCCCAAGACCGCGGCCTGGTGGAAGACCCAGCCCGAGGCCTGGGCCGCCTGCCGCACCGACCTGCAAGACCCCGCGCACGCCATGAAGGCCTACGTGGCCTGGCTCAAGGGCCTGCCCGCGGCACCCGACGCTCCCAGGCCGCGGCCGGTGTTCGTGGCGTACCCGGCGGGCTTCGACTTCCTGTTCGTCTATTGGTACCTGATGCGCTTCGCGGGCGAGAGCCCGTTCAGCCATTCGGCGCTGGACGTGAAGTCCTTCGCCATGGCCATGCTCAGGCTCGACTACCGCGACAGCACCAAGCGCGCGATGCCGCGCCGCTGGTTCGACAAGATGCCGCACACGCACGTGGCGCTGGACGACGCCATCGAGCAAGGGGCGCTCTTTTGCAACATGCTCGCAGAGAACCGCGCAACCGCCGCGGGCACGAAGCCATGACGGGCGGCACGGTGCGCCGCTGGTGCGGCAAGCTCGCGCTGTGCACGCTGCCGCTGCTGCTGGCGGGCTGCGTGCAGTCGATGTTCTATTACCCCGACGACGTGCGCTACGAAACGCCCGATGCGCTCGGCGTGCGCTACGAGAGCGTGCAATTCGCCAGCGCCGACGGCACGCGCCTGAGCGGCTGGTTCCTGCCCGCGGAGGGCCGCACGAATCCGAAGGAGGCCAGGGGCACCGTCGTGCACTTTCACGGCAATGCGCAGAACATGAGCACGCACTGGCGCTTCGTGGCCTGGCTGCCGAAGCAGGACTACAACGTGCTGGTGTTCGACTACCGCGGCTACGGCCAGTCCGAAGGCAAGCCCGAGCCCAAGGGCGTTTTCGAAGACGCCAACGCTGCGCTGAACTACGTGCGCACGCGCAGCGACGTCGACCCCGACCGGCTCTTCGTCTTCGGCCAGAGCCTGGGCGGCACCAACGCGATCGCGGTGGTGGGCTCGGGCAACCGCGCGGGCGTGAAGGCGGCGGCCATCGAGTCGACCTTCTATTCGTACTCGTCGATCGCCAACGAAAAGTTCAAGGGCGCCGGCCTGCTCGTGAGCGACACCTACGCGGCGTCGAAGTACGTGGCGGCCGTGTCGCCCATTCCGCTGCTGTTCATCCACGGCACGGCGGACCAGGTGATTCCCGTCGAGCATTCGCGGCGCCTGCTGGCCGATGCGCGCGAGCCCAGGCGGCTGATCGAAGTGCCGGGCGCCGGCCACCTGGAGCCGATGACGGGGCAGCGCTTCGGCCATGCCTACCGCAAGGCGCTGACCGAGTTCTTCGACGCGGCCCTGCACCCCCTGCAGCAATGACGATGAAACACTTCGACGAAGCCGCCACCCGCGCCCCGCTGGGCTTCGAGCGGCTGGTGCCCGCCCTGCGCGCGGCCTTCGCGGGCACGGCCCAGGTGCCGCCGCGCCACGTGCACGGCATCGAGACGGCCACGCCAGACGGCACCAGCAAGGGCACCGTGCTCATCATGCCGGCGTGGAGCGACGCGGGCTTCCTGGGCATCAAGACCATCAACATCTTTCCCGGCAACAGCGCGCGCGGCTTGCCCGGCCTGCATGCGACCTACGTGCTGTACGACGCGCACACCGGCGTGCCGCTGGCGATGATGGACGGCAACGAGATCACCGCGCGCCGCACGGCGGCCGCGTCGGCGCTGGGCGTATCGTTTCTCGCGCGGCCGGATGCACGCCGCCTGCTGGTGCTGGGCACCGGCCGCATCGCGCGCATGCTGCCGGCCGCGCATGCGAGCGTGCGGCCTATCGACGAGGTGCGGGTGTGGAACCACCGCCCCGAAGGCGCCGAGACGCTGGCGGCGCAATGGCGCGCCGCGGGCTGGAACGCACGAGCGGTTGCCGGGCCCGACCTGGAAGCGGCCGTGCGCCAGGCCGACATCGTGAGCTGCGCCACGCTGGCCACCGCGCCGCTGGTGCGCGGCGAATGGCTGGCGCCGGGCTCGCACCTGGACCTGATCGGCAGCTTCAGGCCCGCCATGCGCGAGGCCGACGCGCAGTGCTTTGCCGGTGCGCGCACCTTCGTCGACACCGACGAGGCGCTGCAGAAATCCGGCGACCTGCTCGACGCGATGGCGGCCGGCACGCTGCGCGCGCAAGAGGTCCAGGGCACGCTGGCCAGCCTGTGCCGGGGCGAGCGCATGGGACGCGCCAACGACCCCGAACGCACCGTGTTCAAGGCCGTCGGCAGCGCGCTGGAAGACCTGACCGCCGCCACCCTGGTGTGGCAGGCGTGCGACACGGCCTAATCCTTATGGCTTAGCGCCGGGGCGCAAATGCGCCCGCGGAGGGGTTTTTGCCTACATCCAGATACGTCATGTAGCCAATGGCGCGGGCCACGCGGCGTGGCTATCGTTGCCTGCAACATCGACAGGAGCCACCGCATGCTCAGCACCGAACACAAAGCCAACATCCTTCGCAAGGCAGGGTACGCCGTGCCGTCGGTGCCAGGAAGCGCGGACAGCATCTATCAGACGCCGCAGTGCTGGGGCAAGGCGATCGACACGCTGTATGTGTCTTATGCCGCCAGCCGCGCCGCCAAGAGCCTGCGCGACGCCGAAGAAGCGCGAATGCTCGCGATGCTGCAAATGCGCTCGGCCAAGGCCTACGCCTGAGCCACCTGCGCGATTGACGGGCGCCCTGGCCGTGCGGCTCAGGGCTTTTTCTGCTTCTCGGGCGCGTCGCCGCTGCCGCCGCGCGACATCTGGCCCGCCTTCATGGCCTCGCGGTTCGCCGCGCGGCGCTTGGCCGACGCGGCACGCCGCTGTTCCCGGGTCATCTTCGGCCCGGTGGTCGCGCGAACTTCGCCCTCTTGTATCTGCGGTCCGCGTGCGGCCGCGGCGCCTTCGACGCGGCGTTCCTTGCGCGCCTCGGTGCGCTCCGCGCGCGTGGTGGGCGGCGACGGCATGGCTTTTCCCTGGGACGGATCCGCTTCGCCGGAAGACTGCGCGGACGCCACCGACACGACCATCATCTGAGCCAGGGCCAGACAGACGGGCACGAGCATTTTTTTCATCGCGACGACCTTTCAGGGAGGGAGTGGCAACGGCGCCGGCGGCATTTTGTTCACTGTCGGGGCGTTCTGTCTACCGCCCCGCGATGCGGCTCAACGGCTGGCTGCGACCAGCAACATCATCGGCCGCTCGCGCTCCTCGGCCAGCGACGGCACCGCGGCGACCTGCTCGTCGCTCGGCCCCCACTCCTGCACATGCTCGATGCGAAAGCCCGTCTTCACCAGCGTGTTCAGCAAGGTGCCCAGCGTGCGGTGCTGCTTGACCACGCCATCGGCCAGCCAGTTCGTCACACGCGGGCCTTCCATCTGGTAGCTGTCGACCGGCCATGACTTGCGCCCTTGCGCGTCGACATGCCAGCCCGGCGCTTGCGGCGCCATGAAGACCGGATGCTCGATGGAAAACACCAACCGGCCCGCGGGCACCAGCGCGTCGTGCACCGTGCCCAGCAGGCGCGCGAGGTCTTCGATGTAATGGAACGCGAGCGAGCTGTAGGCGAAGTCGAGCGACTGCGGCGGCAGCGCCAAGGTGTCGAGGTCCGCACGCACGTACGAGATGGCACCGTCCGCCCCGAAGGCCTCCGCCTTGGCGAGCATCAGCTGCGACACGTCGAGGCCCAGCACCGACTGCGCACCCTGCGTGCGCGCCCAGCGGCAGAACCAGCCGAGGCCGCAGCCCAGGTCCGCCACGCGCAGGCCCTGCAGCGGCGGCACCAGCGCGCGCAGGGCCGGCCACTCGGGCGCGCCGTCAAGGCCGTGCACCGAGCGCGGCAGTTGCTGGTAGCCCTCGAAGAAAGCGGGCGTGTCGTAGATGTTCTGGGCCATCGATGGGGTCCTTGCCTGTTGGCGGAACCCCATTATTTCAACGACCCGTTCAGCGCGCCCTTACTTGCTTTGTGCGGACTGCAGCACGGGGTTCTGCATGGTCGAGATGACCTTGCTGTTCACGCGCGAGCCGCCGGTCACGTTCTGGTCGGGTGCCGCGGCCGTGGCCATGGCTTCCTGGTAGACCTGGGCCGGGTCGCGTTGCGACGTGAACGGGTCGGCGCCACGCGAGCCGCGCGTCACGTTCTGGTTGGGCGCGTGGGCCGTGTCGACAGCTTGCTTGTACACAGCTTCCGGGTCGGCCGTGGACGTGAACGGGTCGGCACCGCGCGAGCCGCGTGTCACGTTCTGGTTCGGCGCATGCGCGGCGGCGATGGCTTCGGCTTCGACGGCTTCGCGGGTGCGTTGCTGGGCGTTGACGGAAGCGACGGCGAGCAAGGCAACGGCGGCGGCGAGGGCGAGTTGGGTGGTCTTCATGGTTCGTCTTTTCTGTAAGTTGTCTGGCTGTTTGGATGGCGTCGGCCCGGCGATGCGGGAAAACCCTGAGCAAGGCTAGTCAAGGCAAAAGGCAGATCCGTGACGACCCGAGGCGCGAACGGGCTCTTGCACGCGCACTGCAACGCGGGCGAATTTCTGATAGCTGCCGTGCGATGGTGCGTTTAGTCTTTTTCGCGTCTGTGCACACGATTCACCAGGAAGGAACTCAAGACCATGGGACTGTTCGATTTCTTGAAGAAGAAGCCCGCCATGCCGGAGACGATCGAAGACGGCATGGCTTCGCAGGCCAACGACTTCATCGGCGCGTTCTCGCAAGCGGGCGCGCCCATCGACGGCGCGAAGCTGGACTACACCGCCGCCTCGCTGCCCCTGGTCGATCGCGTGCTCGACGACTTCTTCAAGCAGCAGGCGCCCCTGCCGGACGACCTTCACTTTCTGGCGTCGGCCTATGTCTTCGAGGTGGCGCGCCGCGAGGTCGGCGGGCGCTACCTGCGCGGCGACGAAGACAACCCCTTCGTGCTCGTCATCGGCCAGGGCGATGCGCAGATCGGCGTGTGCGTGATGGGCAAGGTGCGCGGCCGCGCCACCAAAGGCCCCGAGGACGACCTGAGCTTTTTCTATGCCGGCATCGCGCCCCTGGTGGCGCGCGGCGTGGGCGCCACGCTCATCTGAGGCCGGCGTTGCAAGGTCACAGCCGGCTGCTACCCGCTGTGCCCTGCTCCTTCGAATAATGCGGCGACGGCCCGCGCACCAGCGCCGGGCCGCATTCCAACCTCGTTCGAAGGAGACAAGACCAATGGCTCGCAAGATCCTCATGCTCTGCGGCGACTACGCCGAAGACTACGAAACCATGGTGCCCTTTCAGACCCTGCTCGCCGTGGGCCACACGGTGCACGCGGTGGCGCCCGACAAGAAGGCCGGCGACTGGGTGCACACCGCCATCCACGACTTCGAGGGCGCACAAACCTACAGCGAGAAACCGGGCCACCGCTTCACGCTGAACGCCAACTTCGCCGACGTGAAGCCCGAGGCCTACGACGCCCTCGTCATCCCCGGCGGCCGCGCGCCCGAGTACCTGCGCATGCACAGCCGCGTGGTCGAGATCGCCAAGCACTTCCTGGCGACCGACAAGCCCGTGGCGTCGGTCTGCCATGGCGCGCAACTGCTCGCGGCCACGGGCCTGCTCAAGGGCCGCAAGGTGTCGGCGTACCCGGCCTGCCAGGTCGAGGTGGAGCTGGCCGGTGCCGAGTACATGGGCATTCCGGTCGACCAGGCCGTGACCGACGGCAACCTGGTCACGGCGCCCGCGTGGCCGGCGCACCCGGCGTGGCTCGCGCAGTTCCTGGCGGTGCTCGGTACGCGCATCGCGCATTGAAGGCCCAGGGGCGGCGCTACAGTGCGTGCGTCGCCCACCATCCCACACAGGAGGCCGCATGTGCGAAGTCTTCATCAGTGCCGACCCGCAGAGCTACGACGCGCGCACGCGCTCGGTGCGGCTGCACGGCGTGGTCACCAGCATCCGGCTCGAGAACCTGTTCTGGCAGGTGCTCGAGGAAATTGCGCAGCGCGACGGCATGGTCGTGGTGCAGCTCATCGAGCGGCTGTACGACGAACTGGTCGCGGCGCGCGGCGAGGTCGGCAACTTCGCGTCGTTCCTGCGCGTGTGCGCGTTGCGCTACGAGGCGATGCTGGCGCAGGGGCGCATTCCGGCAGACACCTCGGTGGCCATCGGCTCGCTCGATGCCAAGGCCGTGCTGCATGAACTGCCACAGGGATGGGGAAGCTCGCAGCAGCAGTCCTGCGAGACGGACATTCGTCCCTTTCGCGCCGCGGCGCGGCGGCAGGCCTGAGGCTGGATCACGGCCGCTTATGACGCCAACTGTGCGCGCGCCAGTCGACCCAGGCGACGCACGCCGGCATCCATGCGATCGTTCCATGCGTGTCCGGCGCTCAGGCGCAGGCAGTTGCGGTAGCGGCGGCTTGCCGAGAACACATCGCCTGGCGCAAAGCAGATGCCCTGTTCGAGCGCTTCCTCGAACAACGCGCGCGAGTCGAAATGCTTGGGCAGCTCGAGCCAGAGCATGAAGCCGCCGGTGGGGCGACTCACCTTCGTTTCAGCGGGAAAGCTGGCTTCGATGGCCCGGACCATCCGCGTCAGGTTCTCCTCGAGCACACGCCGAACCCGGCGCAGATGCACGTCGTAGGCGTTGCCCTCGAGGAACTGCGCAATCGCCATTTGAGGCAGCACCGGGCTGCTCAGGCTGAATGCCAGCTTGCGCTCCATCACACGCTGTGCGTAGGCGCCGGGGGCGATCCAGCCGACCCGGTATCCGGGCGCAAGGCTCTTCGAGAAGGAGCTGCAGTAGATGATCTTGTTCTCGCCCCGGTCCAGCGCCATGAAGGGCTTGGGGCGCTCGCGGCCGAAGTGGATGTCGCCATACACATCGTCTTCGATCAGGGGTATGGCGTGCTTTGAAAGGACCGCGAGCAGCGAGCGCTTGTCGCGCTCGGCCATCACGTACCCCAGGGGGTTGCTGAAGCCGGACGAGAGCACGCAGGCCGCTATCGGCTCTTTGTCGAGCAGGCGTGCCAGCGCAGCGACGTCGACGCCGCGCACCGGGTCGGTCGCAAGCTCCAGTGCCTTCAGTCCAAGGACCTCCAGCGTGTGCAGCAGGCCGAAGTACGTGGGGGACTCGACGGCGATCGTGTCGCCGGGCTTGGCCACCGCGCCCAGCGCCAGCGTGAGGGCTTCCGTGCAGCCGCTGGTGATGAGGATGTCGTCGGGCGACAAGGCGTGGCCCGTCTGCATCGACCGCTTTGCGATCTCGCGGCGTAGGGCCGCTTCGCCTCGCGGCGGACTGTAGACGTTGTGACGCGCGCCGTGTTGACGCGCCACGCGTGCGAGCGTCAGATCGAGCCGCTTCGATTGCAGCACGCCTGCATCGGGCACGGCACACCCCAGCGGGACGAGCGCGAGGTTCGACGCGTGCTCGAGCAACACGGCAACGGCGCCACTGATCGACACGGTCGATGCTCTGGTGCGCGCACGGGAGGTGGAAGGCAGTGCAAACGTCTTTTGGTGAGCACTCGATACATAGAAGCCCGACTGCGGCCTGGCCACGAGGATGCCGCGATCCTCGAGCATGCGATAGGCCTGCAGCGCCGTCGCGATACTGATCTGGTGTTGCTCGCTGACGGTGCGCACGGACGGCACGCGCATGCCCGGAGACAACGCGCCTTTGTCGATCATGCCGACGATGAGGTCGGCCAGCTGTTCGTATCGGTAGGGTGCGTGCGCTTCCATGATGGCGCTCATTTTCTGCCATGCGGGTGCGCTTCGACAAGCCAACTGTACCGGTCGAAAAATCGAAAAACTGTGGCTGTTGCAGTCCGCACCTGCTCGCTACGATTCCTCGGCACCCGACAACAGGTTCGAAGCCGAATGATGAAAACCACTCCAGAAATTCTTGTGCAGAGCAGAGACGGCGACGTTCGCGAGGAGGCCTCCCCGCCATGGCGCGGAAGGTTTCCCTACAACGAGATCATTTCGCTTCTGGATGTGAACCGTCCGTTCAATCTGGCGGAAAGCACCTCGCAAGACCTGACCCTCGGCGAGCTTCTGGCGCTTCCGGGTCTGGAGAACATCCGCGACCTGAAGCTCGGCTACGGCACGTCGGCCGGCTCGCTCGCGCTGCGGCAGGCGATTGCGGATGCCTGCAAGGTCCCGGCGGAATACGTCCTCACCACGCAGGGGACGGCACTCGGTCTTTTCCTTCTTGCCTTCGAGGTTTGCCGTGCGGGCGACGAAGCGGTGCTGGCGACGCCGTGCTTCCCGCTGAGCCGTGACAGCCTCCTGGGCGCTGGCGTGACCGTGCGGGAGGTCAAGCTCTCGTTCGAGAATGGCTACACCCTGGATCTCGCGCAGATCGAGGCATGCCTCACGTCGAAGACGAAGCTGGTGAGCATCGCTTCACCCCAGAACCCCAGCGGTGTACGGATGTCGCGCCCCGACATCGCGCAACTCCTCGCACTGATGGGCAAGCTGTCGCCCGACGCACTGCTCTTTGTCGACGAGACCTACCGCGAGGCCTCCTACGGGGACGACCAGAGGGTCGAGAGCTTTGCGGGACTCGATCCACGCATCGTCACCGGCGCGTCTGTCTCCAAGGCACTGGGCGCACCGGGGCTGCGAACCGGGTGGCTCACAGTGCCTGACGCGGACCTCCGCTCGAGGCTCACGGTTGCGAAGATGAACACCGTGCTCTCCGGCTCGGTGCTCGATGAGGCGCTTGCCGCCGCATTGCTGCGCAACAGGGCGGTGGTGCTCGAGCCTCGACGTCGCCTGCTTGCGGATGCCCTGGACGTGTTGTTGACCTGGTGCAAGGCTGAACAGGGCCGCATCGAGTGGATCCGACCCGATGCCGGTGCGTTGTGCTGCCTGCGGCTGCGCGCCGATGTATTCGACGATGCGGCGGTCTCTCGCTTCTGGGCGCTGTTGCCGGAGCATGACCTGCAGCTGGCGTCGGGCAAGTGGTTTGGCGAAGCCGACCGGGTGTTCCGGCTCGGCTTCGGGTATCTGCCCCACGCAAGGCTGAAGCCTGCCTTGGCTGCGCTTTCTTCGAGTCTGGACGCGGCCTCGCGCTGACAAGAAATTGCAGGCAGGGGAAGCCTTTTCCCCGATCCATTGGAGTCGACGCATGAAAGTACGTATCGCATACATCGAAGAGCCGCCGTTTTATTGGACGGGCTCGGATGGCGTTCCAACCGGCGCAGATCTCGAGCTCGCCGATGTGGTGCTGCGTGCCATCGGGGTGTCGGGCATCGAGCACCATCTGGTCTCGTTCGAAGAACTGCTGCCCGGTGTTCAGGAAGGACGCTGGGACATCAATGTGCCGATCTTCGTGACGCCAGAGCGCGCCAGGCTGGTCACGTTCAGCGAGCCGGTCTGGGCGCTCGGCGACGGGTTCCTCGTGGCACGGGGCAATCCCAAGGCACTCACAAGCTACAAGGCGGTTGCCGCGCGCGGCGATGCACGGCTGGGCGTTGTCGGCGGCACCATACAGATCGATGCTGCAAAGTCTTCCGGAGCAACTGACAGCCAGATCGTGCTGTTCAATGACCAGCCTTCGGCGGTGGCTGCGCTGTTGTCCGGGAAGATCGACACCTATGCCGCAACGGCCGTGGGCAACCGCGCGCTCGCTGCTGCCAACAAGGAGCTCGAGGCCGTTGCGCACGCGAGGAGCGCTGACGGGCGCGTGCCCACAGGAGGCTTCTCCTTCAACAAGGACAACCACGACCTGGTGCAGGCGGTGAACAGGCAGCTTGGTGCGTACCTGGGTACGGCCGACCATCGCGCGCGAATGGCGAAATACGGCATCGAGGCCAGCGAGATCGATGGCGTGGTCGCGCGTCAGTCAAGCTTGGGCTCGGCCTTGAACATGAACGTCGAAAGGAAGAAATGAAAAGAACTTACAAGGTGGTCGATGTATTCACCTCCCAGCCGTTCATGGGCAATCCTGTCGCGGTGATCCTCGATGCAGAGGGGCTCGATACTCCGGCGATGCAAGCCATTGCCGGATGGACCAACCTTTCGGAGACAACCTTCGTGCTGCCCCCGACATCGCCGGAGGCTGACTACCGCCTGCGCATATTCACGCCCCGCGGCGAGCTCCCGTTCGCTGGCCATCCAACGCTCGGCAGCGCATACGCGCTCCTGGAAGCCGGACGCGTGACACCGCGTGACAACGGTAGCCTGGTCCAGGAGTGCGACATGGGGCTGGTCGCGTTGACCGTCACGGATACGGGCGGAGATCGTCGCTTGAGCTTTGAGCTTCCGCCGGCAACGATCACCACCTTGGGGAAAGCGGATCTGAACGAACTGGAGGCCATTCTCGGAAGCGCGCTGAAGGTCGAGCCCGGTGTCGTGAACGTAGGACCGGTCTGGATCATTGCGCAGCTCGAGGATGCAAACGCAGTGATCGGTCTGCGTCCGGATCTTGCAAAGCTGGCGGAACTGGAGCGTCGTCTGGGCGTCACTGGCGTCACGGTATTCGGCCCGCACCCGTCCGGCGATGCCGCGATCGAAGTGCGCACCTTCGCACCGTCTTCCGGCGTGGACGAAGACCCTGTCTGCGGTAGCGGCAACGGCAGCGTGGCCGCATTCCTGCGGGCGCGTGGCCTGTTGCCTTCCAGCGGCAAGGACTACCTCGCCACGCAGGGGCGCTGCGTGGGTCGCAATGGCCGCATCGCGGTGAACATCGATTCGAAGGGCAGTATTCGCGTCGGTGGTTCCTGTGTCACGTGCGTGGATGGCTCGATGCTGGGCTAGCAACAGGCCCGCGACCGCTTCATCTCGGCGACGAACCGACGTACACCTCGGTGACGACTGGCCCGCTCGATGCGAAGGCGGTGCTTGCGGCGCGTCGCTAGACGTCTGCGGCGCGTTGCCGCTGGATCTGCCGCTTCTGCCGGCCATCGGGCGCCTTGTAGTCGGGCGACAGCCGGCGTCGAAGCGACTTGATCGCGGTCGCCCGCGCCGCGTCGACAGCCGCATTCGCCACGTCGAGCGATTGCACCCATGCGAGCGACTCGGCCGTGGGTGCGCCACGCACGGCCCAGAGGCACATGCTTTGGAGGATCGGCTCGGACGCTACGCCGAACGCCTTGACCACAACCTGCAGAAGATCGTCCATGACGGCCTTCTCGACCTTCACGCCATCGTCGAAGCTCAACAGCAGGTTCAACGCCGCCAGCGCCTTCCATTCGGCATGCGTGGCGTCTGTCGATTGCCACTGCGCCGAGCCGCAAAAGCCGATCAAGGCCTCGACGCTTTCGACGGTCTTCACCTCTTCCAGGACACCGATCGCAAAGGTCGCAAGCGCGGGGTCGGCCAGCAGCGGCCGCAGTGCGGGAACACCACCGCGCCCGAAGGCGGCGCAAGCCTGTGCCCATCGCGCAAACGGCACGACGCGCGTGCCGTCTTCGAGGAGGCCGTCGCTCAGCCAGCCGTGCTGCGCGCAGAGACGTTCGATTTCATCCGCGCCTTCGGCACCGTGGACGGAGGCGAAGCGGATCATGTCCTCGACATTCATGGCGCCGCCATAGGCCGAGGGTGCCGGGCCTTTCGATGCCTTGCGGGCGAGTGCGTTCAGGTTCATCTTTTCATTGTCATGGTGTGTAGCGCCTTTCAGCGCTTCGGGCCCTTCCCTGATATCGGTCTGGTGGCGCAGCCGGGTGGCGTGGATGACAATCTTGCGCACCAATCAGTACGCGGACACCGCACGACGGAGGAACTGACGATGGCTTATTTGAAAGAACTCAAGGTCACGTTCACGCGCAAGCGCGTCGACGACGACCTGCTGAACAAACCCGTGGACAGCCCCGAGCAGGTGTTCGCGCTGTTCAAGGACATGCAGGACGAGACCAAGGAAAAGGTCGTCGTGCTGCACCTGAACCCTCAGCTGGAGGTTCTTTCCTATGAAGTTGCGGCGATCGGACCGGGCACGGCGGCGCTGCTTGCCCCCGTGGAGCTCTATCGAAATGCGATGCTGGCACGGGCCAGTTCATTGATCGTGGTGCACAACCATCCGTCGGGGCATTGCACCCCTTCGGAAAACGATGTGAAAACCGCAGCGAAACTGCATGAACTGGGCGTCATTCATGAGATGCCTCTGCAGGACTTCATCATCATCGGGGACGGCGCGTACAACAGCTTTCGGCAGGACGGGCGCTTCTGAGCCGTACCGAAGCCCCCGCCCGGCTGGCGTGACGGGCGAGGGCGATGCCAATCAATCCAACGACACGTTCGCCTTGCGAATCACATCCGTGAAACGCGTCGTCTCGCTCGCCACGAACTGATCGAACTGCGGCCGCGTGGTCGGGAACGGCTCATAGCCGAAGCTCTTGAACTTCTCCAGCACGTCGGGTTCGGCCAGGCCCTTCTCGATGTCGCGCTTGATCTTGTCGGTGACCGAGGCGGGCAGCCCCTTCGGCACCGCGATCGCGTTCCACCCGATCACCTCGAAGCCCTTCGGACCGCCCGACTCCGACACCGTCGGCACGTCGGGGAAAGCCGGCACGCGCTGCGGTGCGGCCGCGGCCAGAAAGCGCAGCTTGTTCGCACGCTGCAGCGGCCCGGCCGTGGCGCTGGAGCCCAGCGCAAAGGCCAGCTCGCCCGTGGCCACCGACGTGTAAAGCTGCGTGGTCTCCTTGTAGATCACGTGCTCCATCTGCGTGCCGGTGGCCGACTCGAAGAGTTCGGAGCCCAGGTGCACCGGGTTGCCGACCGACCACGAGCCG
Organism: Variovorax sp. AC103; assembly: GCF_979254005.1. Lineage (NCBI taxonomy): Bacteria > Pseudomonadati > Pseudomonadota > Betaproteobacteria > Burkholderiales > Comamonadaceae > Variovorax > Variovorax sp. AC103. The sequence continues at coordinate 76,011 of NZ_CEEDFC010000025.1, forward strand.
TAGTCGAGCCTGCCGGGGTTGGCCTTGGCGTCGGCGATCAGGTCGCCCACGGTCTTGTACTTGCTGTTGGTCGCGACGGTAAAGAAGAAGTAGGTCTTGAACAACGGCAGCAGCGCGTCGAAGTCCTTGGCGGTGTCGTACGGCAGCTTCTTGAACAGCGCGGGGTACGCGGCCAGGTGCACGTTGTCGAGCACGATGATGTCGTGGCCGTCCTTGGCGCCGCGCTTGAAGGCGTCGATGGCGATGAAGCCGTTGCCGCCCGGGCGGTTCTCCACCACCACCGGCTGGCCCCATGCGCGCGAGAGCTTGTCGGCCACCAGCCGTGCCACGCCGTCGGGGCCGCCGCCCACGGGGAACGGCGTGATGATGCGCACGGGCTTGGTCGGAAAGGCCTGTTGCTGCGCCGATGCAGTGGCGGGCACCAGCGCGGCGGTGGCGAGCGCGAGCGCGGCCAGGCCGACGCTGCGGCGCGTTGTGTTCGTCTTCTTCATCCTCTGATCCTCTTCTTTCGGTTCTCTTGGTTTGAAATTTTCCTGGCCGCGTTTCTTCGATTCGTTGTCGCGGCTTCTTCCTTTTCGGCTGTAGCGGCTACTCCACCACCGCGCCAGAACTCTTCACGATCGCTGCCCACTTCCCGCTCTCCCGGGCAATGAGCGCTGCATATTCAGCCGGCCCGCCCAGCAACGGCACGGCCCCTTCCACGTCCAGCCGCGACTGGAATTCCTTCTCCCCCGCCACCTTCAGCATCTGCGTCGCCAGCTCGTTGACGAACGTGGCGGGCGTGCCGCGCGGCGCGAGGATTCCGTAGGTCAGCGTGCTCTCGAAATCCGCGAGCGCGCTCAGGCCCGACTCCATCACGGTCGGCACGTCGGGCAACGACGGCAGCCGCCTGGCGCTGGTGACGGCAATGGCGCGCAACCGCCCGCCCTTCACCAAGGCCAGCGCAGGTGGAATCACGCTGAACATCATGTGCACCTGCCCGCCCGCGAGGTCGGTCAACGCGGGGTTGGTGCCCTTGTAGGGAATGTGGGTCAGCCTGGTGCCTGTGCGCTCGGCAAAGAACTCGCCGCTCAGGTGGCCGCCGGTGCCGCTCCCGCTCGATGCGTAGTCGACGGCGCCGGGGCGCGCCTTGGCCTCGGCCACCAGGTCGGCGAGGGTGCGGATCTTCGAGCTGGCGGGCACCACCAGCACCAGGGCCGACGAGGCGAACATGGCCACGGGCGCCAGGTCCTTGCGGGGGTCGAACTTCAGGCCCTTGTAGAGCGCGGGGTTGATCGACACGGTGCCGGTGTGGCCCAGCAGCAAGGTGCTGCCGTCGGCGGCGCTGCGCACCACTTCGCCGGTGCCCAGGTTGCCGCCGGCACCGGTTTTGTTGTCGACGACGACGGCCTGCTTGCGCAGCTCGCCCAGGCCCTTGGCCATCTGGCGCGCGAACACGTCGTTGCCGCCGCCGGGGGCGAAGGGAACGACGATGCGGATGGGTTTGGTGGTGTCGCCCTGCGGTCCCTGCGGCACCTGGGAGAAAGCCGGCAGGGCTGCTGCGGACAGCAGGCCCAGCAGCATCTCGCGCCGGGTGGTTGAAGGAGCAACGACTCGGCGCGAGCGGGGCGTCATGACTCGGCGGTCAGACGCGTTCGAGGATCAGCGCAATGCCCTGCCCCACGCCGATGCACATGGTGCACAGCGCATAGCGGCCGCCGCTCTTGTGCAGCTGGTTCACCGCGGTGGTGGCCAGGCGCGCACCGCTGGCGCCCAGCGGGTGGCCCAGCGCAATGGCGCCGCCGTTGATGTTCACGCGCGCGTCGTCGTCCTTCAGGCCCAGCAGGCGCAGCACGGCCAGGCCCTGCGCGGCGAAGGCTTCGTTCAGCTCGATGACGTCGATCTGGTCGATCGTCAGGCCGGTGAGCGCCAGCACCTTCTGCGTGGCCGGCGCAGGGCCGATGCCCATCACGCGCGGCGCGACGCCGGCCGTGGCCATGCCGACCACGCGGGCGCGCGGCGTGAGGCCATGCTTGGCGGCGCTGGCTTCGTCGGCCAGCAGCAGCGCGCAGGCGCCGTCGTTCACGCCGCTGGCATTGCCGGCGGTCACGGTGCCGTCGGGGCGCACGATGGGCTTGAGCTTGGCCAGCGCCTCCATCGTGGTGTCGCGCGGATGCTCGTCCTTGTTGACGATGAGGGCGTCGCCCTTCTTCTGCGGCACGGACACGGGCACGATCTCGGCGTCGAAGAAGCCCGACTTCTGCGAGGCCACGGCGCGCAGTTGCGAGTTCAGCGCCATCAGGTCTTGCGCTTCGCGCTCGATCTTGTAGTCGGTGGCCACGTTCTCTGCCGTCTCGGGCATGGAGTCGACGCCGTACTGCGCCTTCATGAGCTTGTTGACGAAGCGCCAGCCGATGGTGGTGTCGTACACGGCGTTGTTGCGGCTGAAGGCGCTCTCTGCCTTGGGCATGACGAAGGGCGCGCGGCTCATGCTTTCCACGCCGCCGGCGATCATGAGGCCGGCTTCACCGGCGCGAATGGCGCGCGCGGCCGTGCCCACGGCGTCCAGGCCCGAACCGCACAGGCGGTTGATGGTGGCGCCGCCCAGTTCAATTGGCAGGCCCGCGAGCAATGCGGACATGCGCGCGACGTTGCGGTTGTCTTCGCCGGCCTGGTTGGCGCAGCCGTAGAGCACGTCGCTCACGGCCTGCCAGTCGACGTTCTTGTTGCGTTCCATCAGTGCACGCAGGGGCACGGCGCCCAGGTCGTCGGTGCGCACGCTGCTGAGCGAGCCGCCGTAGCGGCCGAAGGGGGTGCGAACGGCGTCGCAGATGAAGGCTTGGTGGGTCATGGTGTGTGTCTCTTGGAAGTCTTGGATGGAATCAGGCGGCGGCGATCGGCAAACCGACCAGCTTCTCGAGCTCTTCGCGGCTCAGGCCGTCGACCAGGTCGACGAGCTTCAGGCCCTGCGGCGTGCATTCGATGGTGGCGAGGTCGGAGTACACGCGCTTGACGCAGCCGATGCCGGTCAGCGGGTAGCTGCATTCCTTCACCAGCTTGCTCACGCCCTGCTTGGTCAGCAGGTCCATCATCACCCAGGTCTGCTTGGCGCCGATGGCGAGGTCCATGGCGCCGCCGACGGCGGGAATGGCGTCTTTCTCGCCGGTGTGCCAGTTGGCGAGGTCGCCGGTGGCCGACACCTGGAACGCGCCGAGCACGCAGATGTCGAGGTGCCCGCCGCGCATCATCGCGAAGCTGTCGGCATGGTGAAAGAACGAGCCGCCCGGCAGCAGCGTGACGGGCTGCTTGCCGGCGTTGATGAGGTCGTAGTCTTCTTCGCCGGCCTCGGGCGCGGGGCCCATGCCGAGGATGCCGTTCTCGCTCTGCAGGATGACCTCGCGGCCCTGGGGCAGGTGGTTGGCCACCAGCGTGGGCTGGCCGATGCCGAGGTTGACGACGGCGCCGTCGAAGATGTCCTGCGCGACGCGCGCGGCCAGTTGGTCCTTGGTGCGACGGGTGTAAGTGGGGGTCGGGGTCGGGGTCGTCATGGTCATGCTGCCTTCTTGAAACCGCCGGCTTGCGTCGCCACGCGTTCGATGCGCACCACCTGGTGCACGAAGATGCCCGGGGTCACGATGGTCTCGGGGTCGAGGGTGCCGAGCTCGGCAATGTCGTGCACGGTGGCCACGGTTTTCTTCGAGGCCATGGCCATCACCGGGCCGAAGTTGCGCGCGGCCTTGCGGTAGACCAGGTTGCCCCAGCGGTCGCCGCGCTCGGCCTTGATGAGCGCCACGTCGCCATGAATGGGGTACTCCAGCACGTACTGCTTGCCGTCGATCTCGCGGGTTTCGCGGTTGCCGGCGAGCTGCGTGCCGTAGCCCGTGGGGCAGAAGAAGGCGCCGATGCCGGCACCGGCGGCGCGAATGCGCTCGGCCAGGTTGCCCTGGGGCACCAGTTCGAGCTCGAGCTTGCCGCTGCGGTAGAGGCCGTCGAACACCTGGCTGTCGGCCTGGCGCGGAAAGCTGCAGATGATCTTGCGCACGCGGCCGGCCTTCAGCAGCGCCGCGAGGCCGGTCTCGCCGTTGCCCGCGTTGTTGTTGACGACGGTGAGGTCTTTGGCGCCCTGCTCGACGAGGCCGTCGATGAGTTCGTTGGGAATGCCGGCGGTGCCGAAGCCGCCGATGAGAACCGTGGCGCCGTCCTGGATGCCTGCCAGGGCGTCCGCGACCGAGCGCGCGATCTTGTTGATCATGAAGCTTGTCTCCGGGTGAGAGGAAAGAAGAAACCAAACCGCCGTCCACGACCTGCGAGCTGCCAGATTCTGCGAACCCTCGATTTGTTCGTCTAAAGAACATTTGTTCGTATAATGAATTCTAGAGACGATCGCACACCATGGCAACCCACCCCACACAAACCAATACACCTGACACGCCCGCCCCCGGCGACAGCTACGTGCAGTCGTTCGCGCGCGGCCTGCAGGTGATTCGTTCGTTCAGCGCCAATGCGCCGCGCCAGACGCTCAGCGAGGTGGCGGCCGGCAGCGGGCTGACCCGCGCGGGCGCGCGCCGCATCCTGCTGACCTTGCAGACGCTGGGCTATGTGGTGACCGACGGCAAGCTGTTCACGCTCACGCCGCGCATCCTCGACCTGGGGTTCGCGTACCTGTCGTCCATGCCGATCTGGAACCGCGCCGAGCCGGTGATGGAAGCGCTGGTGCAGCAGGTGCAGGAGTCGTGCTCGGCCGCGGTGCTGGATGCGACCGACATCGTCTACGTGCTGCGCGTGCCCACGCAGAAGATCATGCGCATGAGCCTGGGCGTGGGCTCGCGCCTGCCCGCCTATTGCACGTCGCTGGGCCGCCTGCTGCTGGCCGACCTGGACGACGACGAGGTGCGCGCGCGGCTCGACGCCTCGAACATCGAGGCCATGACCAAGCACACGGTGACCGACGTCGAAGCGCTCATGGCCAAGGTGGCGCAGGCGCGCAGGCAGCAGTGGTGCCTGGTGAACCAGGAGCTAGAAGAAGGCCTGATCTCCGTGGCCGCGCCCATCGTCAACCGGCAGGGCCGCATGGTGGCCGCGCTGAACATCAGCGGGCAGGCCAACCGCACCAGCGCGAAGGTGATGCAGGAGACGATGCTGCCCGCGCTGGTGGATGCGGCCAGGCAGGTATCGCGGCTGCTCTAGCAGCAAGAACCACGGGCCACAGCCCTGGGCTCAGCTGTCCGAGTGAATGCCCTTCATGATGATCACCCCGCCCAGGCGCGTGGTGTCGGCGCGCATGCGCTTGGCCAGGGTGTCGGGCGAACCGGGCTGCGCCTGCCAGCCGGTCTTGAGCAGGGCCTGGCTCACGTCGGGCGAGCTGATCACCTCGACCAGCGCCGCGTTGAGCCTGGTGACGGCTGCGGGCTTCATGCCGGCGGGCGCGGCCAGCGCGGTCCAGATCTCGAGGTCGGCGCCGCGCACGTCGGCATCGCGGATGGTGGGCAGCTCCTGCGCCAGCGCGCTGCGCTCGGGCGATGTCACGCCGATGGCCTTGACCTTGCCCGACTTGATGTGCGGCAGGGCCAGGCCCGGCGGCAGCAGCGCCAGCTGGATCTCGTTGGCCAGCAGGCCGGCGATGACCTGCGGGTTGCCGGTGTAGGGCTTGTGCTGCGCCGTGATGGCGGCGCGGCTCTTGATGAGCTCCATGCCCAGGTGGCCCACGGTGCCCACGCCCGGCGTGCCGTACCTGGCGCCGCTGCCGAGGTTGCGCACCCACAGCAACTGGTCTGCCGCGGTCTTGCCTTCGGCGCTGCCTGACACCACCAGCACCAGCGGCGCAGTGCCGATGAGGCCGACGGGGGCGAAGTCTTTCTCGGGGTCGAACGGCAGCGACGGGTTGAGCAGCCTGGCAATGGTGAGGTTGCCGTTGATCAGCGCGCCGATGGTGTGGTCGTCGGTGGCCTTGGCCACCAGGTCGGCCACGGTGTTGCCGCTGGCGCCGGGCTTGTTCTCGACCACCACCGGCTGGCGCAGCAGCTTCGACAGCGGCTCGGCCACGGCGCGGGCCGCGAGGTCGGGCGACGCGCCCGCAGGAAAGCCCACAAGGATGCGCACGGGCTTGGTCGGCCAGGCGACGTCGCCGGCGGAAGAAGCGGAGGAAGAAGAGGCGCGCTGCGCCCACGAGGCCTTCGCAAGCAGCGATGCGGCAACGGCTGCCGCGCCGCCTTCGAGCAGGCGGCGTTTGGTGATCGTCAAGGTGACTCCAGAGAGTGAAAGGCCGGCGAATGCGGGTGCATTTGCTGACAGCGGGCTGACCGCCGGACTTACAAGACGTTACGTGATCGTGCGGCGTCGCGCAAGTCAGACGGAAGCGTTCAGCCGGGCTTTCACCTCGGGCCGGGATGCAGCAGCAACTTGCGCTGCGTGGGGAACAGCGACCAGCCCCAGCGCTGTTGCGCGTAGCCCCACAGGCCCTGCTTGAAGAACAGCGTCACCCCGATCGCGAGCAGGCCCAGACCCAGCAGGTACCAGGTGCCGTAGTCGCTCAGGAACTTGTTGAGCGCCCAGAAGATGAGCGCGCCCACCAGCGGCCCCTCGATGCGGCCGATGCCGCCGATGACCACCATGAAGATGGCGAAGGCCGTCCAGTTGACGCTGAAGGCCGCGTCGGGGCTGATGCGCAGGTTGCCCACGAAGTACAACGCGCCCGCCAGGCCCGCGCCGAAGGCCGCGACCACGTACACCGCCAGCTTCATGCGCGCGACCGGAATGCCCTGCGATTCGGCTGCCACCTCGTTGTCGCGGATGGCCAGCAGCGCCAGCCCGCGCTTGCTGCGCAGGAACAGGTACACCAGCGCGATGGCCGCGACCACGCAGGCCAGCGCCATCCAGTAGGTGGTGCTTTCGCGCGTGGCCTTCTCGATGCCGCGCAGCGCGGTGAGCGTGGTGCCCGAGCCGCCACCCACCGCCGACACGTTGGCGAAGCTCAGGCGGAACACCTCGGCAATGACCCAGGTGCCGATGGCGAAGTACCCGCCCGACAGCCGGAAGGCGACGAAGGACACAGGTATTGCAACGAGCCCCGCGGCCAGCGCGCCCAGCGGAATCGCCACGAAGGGGTTCAGGCCCGCGAAGTTGCCGAGCATCAGCATGACGTAGCCGCCGAAGCCGAAGAAGGCCTGCTGCCCGATGCTGACCATGCCGCCGTAGCCGGCGAGCAGGTTCCACATCATCGCGAAGATGAAGTAGCAGGCGATCTCGACGAACTCGCGCATCCAGCTCGACTCGCCCCAGAACGGCAGGCTGGCAGCGACGAGCACGAGGGCGATGCCGACGACAAGCGCGGCGCGGCTCGCAGCGGTGGCGCGTGCTACGGCGATGAGGGGCGGGGGCGTGTTCGTCATTCGGTTCATCCGCGCGGTCATCCACGGGTTTGGGGAAAGAGCCCCTGCGGGCGCAGCACCAGCACCACCAGGAACACGATGTGCCCGGCCCAGATGCCCCAGCCCGGATCGAGCCGGAAGCCGATCTGCTGCGTGACGCCGAGGATCATCGCGCCGGCCAGCGTGCCCCAGAAGGAACCCATGCCGCCGATGATCACGGCCTCGAAGGCGAACAGCAGCAGCAGCGGGCCGTCGGACGGCGACACGGTCGTGCGCATGCCCTGCAGGGTGCCCGCGATGGCGATGAGCACGAAGGCGATGGCCGTGGCGAAGGCATAGACCTTCTTCGCATCGAGCCCCATGAGCTCGGCGATCTCGCGGTCGTCGGACACCGCACGAAACGACCGGCCCAGCGCCGTGCGCGCGAAGAGCCATTCCAGCGCGCCCGTCGCGACGACCGCGATGGCCAGCACCACGAGCGGCAGCACACCGAGCGAGAGCGAATCGCCCAGCGCCACGCCCTGCGTGTTGAGCCCGCCGGTCTCGATGGCGCGCGGGTCGGCCGAGAACAGCTCGAGCAGCAGGTTCTGGATGACGATCGACAGGCCGAAGGTGACGACCAGCGAAGGCAGCGGGTCTTTGCCCAGCGTGCCGTTGAGCACGTAGCGCTGCAGCGCGTAGCCGAAGCCGAAGGCCACCGGCAGCACCGCGAGAGCGACCAGCCACGGCGCCACGTCGCCGCCGAGGGACACGCCCGCGATGACGGCGAACGCGCCGAGGATGATGAAGTCGCCCTGCGCCGTGTTGGTCAGGCGCATGACGCCGAACATCAGCGACTGGCCCAGCGCGAACAGGGTGTAGAGGCCGCCGAGCAGCACGCCTTGCACGAGGGTTTCAGCCATGGGCGGCCTCGATGCCGAAGTAGGCCTGCGAGATCTGCTCGCGCGTCAGGTCCGCGGAGCGGCCTTCGAGCGACACGCGGCCTTCCTGCAAACAGTAGATGCGCCGCGAGACCTGGCGCGCCATGGTCACGTCCTGCTCGACGATGACGACCGTCATGCCCTCGCCGGTGATGGCGGGCATGGCCGCGTAGATCTCGCGGATGACGATGGGCGCGAGGCCGAGCGAAAGCTCGTCGCACAGCAGCACCTCGGGGTTGCTCATGAGCGCGCGGCCCAGCGCGACCATCTGCTGCTGGCCGCCCGACAGCGAGGTGCCCGGCTGGTGGCGCTTCTCGGCAAGGATGGGGAACAGGGTGTACAGGCGCTGCAGGTTCCAGGGGCCCTTGCGGTTCGCGGTGGCGCCCATGAGCAGGTTCTCCTCGACGCTGAGGCTGGGGAACAGGCGACGGCCCTCGGGGACCATGGCGAGGCCGCGTCGGACGATCTCTCCGGGTGGGAGACCGCCGATCGGGTCGCCCTTGAAATGGATCGCGTCGCGGGGCGCACGCACCAGGCCGGTCAGGCTTTTGAGGAAGGTGGATTTGCCCGCGCCGTTGGCGCCGATGATGGCGACGAGCTCGCCCTGGGTCAGGGTGAAGTCGATGCCGAACAGGGCCTGGGCGTCGCCGTAGAAGGCCTTGAGGGCGTGGGTTGCGAGGAGCGCGTTCATGGCATTTGCTGCCTCCCCTTCCGGGGGAGGGTTGGGGTGGGGGCAAGCGGCGGTCGATGAAGCGCGGCGGCCAAGCCAGCGCCGTCGTGCCCCCATCCCAGCCTTCCCCCGGAAGGGGAAGGAGCAATGCAAAGACAGCTCGCGCTCATGCCTCCATCCCCATGTACACCCGCCGCACTTCCGCATCGTTCATCACCGCGCGCGGCTCCCCTTCCGCCAGCTTCTGCCCGAAGTTGATGACGAACAACCGGTCCGCCAGCGACAGTAGCGCATGCACCACATGCTCGATCCAGATCATGGTCACGCCCCGCGCCTTGATGCGCTTGAGTTCGTCGACAAGCACCGCGGCTTCAGGCTCCGTGAGCCCGCCCGCGATCTCGTCGAGCAGCAGCAGTTGCGGCCGCGTCGCCAGCGCACGCGCCAGCTCGAGGCGCTTGCGGTCCAGCAGCGTGAGCCCGCCGGCCGGTTTGTTGGCATGCGCCATCAGCCCCGTCTGCGACAGCACCTCGTGCGCCGTCTGCCACGCCTCGCGCTCGGTCTGCTGCCCGCCGAAGCAGGCGGCCGTCACGAGGTTCTCGAACACGCTCATGTTGCCGAAGGGCTGCGGCACCTGGTAGCTGCGGCCGATGCCCGCGTGGCAGCGCTGGTGCGGCTTGAGCCGCGTCACGTCGCGTCCCGCGTACTCGACGCGCCCCGCATCGACGCGCGCATCGCCAGAGATCAGGTTGAACAGCGTGGTCTTCCCCGCGCCGTTGGGCCCGAGAATGCCCAGCGTCTCGCCCTCGGCGACCGACAGCGTGATGCCGTCGGTGACCTTGAGCGCGCCGTAGGACTTGCTCACGCCATGCAGTGCCAGCAGTGCCATGGCGTTCTTCAGAGCAGCCGCAGTGTGCCGCCGGTGGGAATGTTCGTGGCCGCCTCGTTGTTCACGATGGTGAGCTCGACCTTGTACTTCTTGCCCTTGCCCCACTGGCCGAGCACCAGCGGCGTCTTGCTGACGTTCTTGAACGGTCCTTGCCCGCCCCACTTCACCGGGCCGACCACCGAGTTGATCGACGTCGCTGCCACCGCATCGCGCACGTCATCCGACTTGAGCGACTTCGACCGCGACAGCGCATTGGCTGCCACCTCGAACAGCGCATGCGCAAAGCCGATCGGCTGCGTCCACTGCTTCTTCGCACCGGCCTCGTAGGCATCGGCCAGCGCCTTGGCGCTTTGCTGCGTGAGGCTGGACGTGAAGGGGTGCGACGGGCTCCACCACACCTCGGTCGACAGGCCGTCGCCCAGGTCGCCGAGCGCCTCGATGGCACCCGGGAACAGCAGCGCCTTGCCCAGCGTGATGATCTTCGGCTTGAAACCCTGCTGCCGTGCCTGCGTGAGGAAGGTCTTGGCGTCGGGCGGAATCACCACGCCGGTGACGATTTCCACGCCCGCGCTCTTGAACGCCGCGATCTGCGCGCTGAAGTCCTGCGTGCCGTTCTGGAAGCGGCCCGGGTCGGTGAGCGTGAAGCCCATCGCCGCGAGCGGCTTGGGAAAGCCCAGCTCCTTGTCGCCCCACGCGTTGCCGTCGCCGTCGTTCGGGAACAGCCCGCCCACCTTCTTGTTGGTGGCGAGCGTCTTCCACCCGTTGGTGTAGTTGGCGATGACGTCTTCCAGGCCCCAGAACATGTGGTACGTCCAGTTGAAGCCCCTGGCCGCGTCGCCCTTGCGACCGAAGAACCACGGCTGCCAGGGCACCACGCTGGAGATGCAGGGCACCTCGTTGAGTTCGCAGGCGTCGCTCACGGGGTTGGCGGTCTCGGGCGTGCCTGCCGTCAGCACCAGCGCGACCTTGTCCTTCAGGATGAGGTCGTTCGCCACCTCGCCCGCGCGGTTGGGGTTCGACTGGCTGTCCTTCAGCACGATCTGCACCGCGTATTTCTTGCCGCCGACGCTGATGCCGTCCTTGAACGCGGTCTTCATCTGTTCGATGACCCATTTGTCGGCCTCGCCGAAGGGCGCGAGCGGGCCGGTCTGCGGCGACACGTAGCCGATCTTGAGCGTGTCGGCCGCGAACACCAGCGGTGCCGCGCCCGAGGCCACGAGTGCGGCGGTGGCCTGCGTGAATTGCCTGCGATTGAATGTCATGGTTGTCTCCGTCTCTTGTGTTCTTGATGGATGCCGCCCGGTCAGGCGTCAGCGCGCGAAGTGCGGCGGTATCTGCGCGTCGACGTTCACCCACACGCTTTTGACCTGCGTGTATTCGCGCATCGCGTCGAACCCCATCTCGCGGCCGTAGCCGCTCTGGCCGACGCCGCCGAAGGGCGAGCCGGGGTTCACGCGCTTGTAGCTGTTGATCCACACCATGCCGGCGTGCAGGTCGCGCGCCACCTTGTGGGCGCGCTGCAGGTTGCTGGTCCACAGGCCGCTGCCCAGGCCGTAGTCGGTGCCGTTGGCGATCTGCATCGCCTCTTCGTCGGTCTTGAAGGTAAGCACGGTGACGAACGGGCCGAAGACTTCTTCCTGCGCCACGCGGTCCTTGTACGACCTGGCGCGCATCACGGTCGGCTCGACGTAGCAGCCCTGGGCCAGATCGCCCCCGGGCGACTTGCCGCCCGCGAGCAGTTCGCCGCCCTCGCCTTGCGCCACCTCGACGTAGCTGAGCACCCGCTCGCGGTGCTGCGCGCTGGTGAGCGGGCCCATCTCGGTGTTGTCGTCGAGCGGGTTGCCCAGGCGAATCGATCTGGCGAGCGGAATGAACTGCTCGAGAAACGCATCGGCGATCTTCTCGTGCAGCATCAGCCGCGAACCCGCAATGCACGCCTGCCCCTGGTTATGGAAGATGGCCCACGCGCTGCCGTTCACCGCGGCCTGCAGGTTCGCGTCTTCGAACACGATGTTGGGGCCCTTGCCGCCGAGCTCGAGCTGCACCTTCTTCAGGTTGCCCGCGCTGGCCTGCACGATGCGCCGGCCCGTGGCGGTGCTGCCGGTGAAGGCGATCTTGGCGATCTCCGGGTGCTCCGCGATGTACTGGCCCGCCACGCTGCCCAGGCCCGGCAGCATGTTGACCACGCCGGGCGGCAGCCCCGCCTCGGCCATCAGCTCGGCGATGCGCAGCGAACTGAGCGGCGTGATCTCGGCCGGCTTCATCACGATGCAGTTGCCGGCCGCGAGGGCGGGCGCCATCTTCCAGCTGGTGAACATCAGCGGGAAGTTCCACGGCACGATCTGGCCGACGATGCCGACCGGCTCGCGCAGCGTGTAGTTGAGAAAGCCCTCTTCCACCGGAATGGTCTCGCCCTGGAACTTGTCGGCCATGCCGCCGAAGTAGCGAAAGCACGCGGCGGTGCGCGGCACGTCGAGTCGGCGCGAGTCGCGGATGGGGTGGCCGGTGTCGAGCGATTCGAGGCGCGCGAGTTCTTCCGCGTTGGCCTCGATGAGGTCGGCGAGCTTCAGCAGGATGCGGCCGCGGTCGGCGGCGGCCATGCGGCTCCATTTCGGGAAGGCACGCTTCGCCGCGGCCACGGCCTTGTCGACGTCGGCCTTGCCGGCCAACGCGACATCAGCGATGGGCGTGTTGTCGTGCGGGTTGAGCGTGGCCAGGGTGTCGCCGGATTCGGCGTCGACGAAGCGGCCGTCGATGAAGAGCTGGTGGCGGATGGATGGAGCAGGCATGGGCGTTCCTCTCCCTCCCCCGCTGGGGGAGGGTTGGGGTGGGGGCATCTTCAAAGAGGGCGCGGGCCTGGAGAGCCCCCACCCCTGCCCTCCCCGAAAGGGGGAGGGAGTAGGCAATTCAGAACTGCACGGGGATCTCGGGGCTTTCGCCCTTCTGGATCTCATGCACCAGGCTCGGCGACCCGTTCTCCCACACCAGCAGCATCGAGCGCTTGGGGCTGAAGCCCTGGTGGCGGCAGTAGGCGGGCATGGCGGCCATGTCGCCCGCCTTCATGATCACGCGGGCCATCGGGCGGCCGGTGTTCTTGTCGCCGCAGTCCCAGTGGATCTCGTCGGTCATCTGGAAGAACCACTCGACGCGGTCGTTGCCGTGGATGATCGGCAGGATGTGCTCCTCGGTCGTCGGGCACATGTAGCTGTGCTTCACCACCGAGGTGAAGCTCGGGTTCCACGTCACCTGCGAGCGGCTCAGGAAGCCGAAGAGGTTGAAGCCGTGCACCTCGTTCTCGAAGCCGGGCTCGGGGTGCAGCTCGGGCTGGCCTTGGGGCACGTCGGCAAAGGCGCGGTTCACGGGTGCGCCGCGTGCGTCGCTGCGCAGGTCGAGGTCGCCCTTCAGGCCGACGCAGCGCTTGGCGAGTTCGCGCGCCCTCGTGATCCTGGCGGTGTTTTTGCCGCTCTTGCGGCCGTAGGGCGAGCCGGTTTCCTGCGGCGCGGCGAAGGGGTCGAAGCTCTCGTTGGTCCAGTCGTCGAGCATGGCCTCGAAGGTGGCGCGGATCTGCGCGGTCGGAAAGTTCTCGAGCAGGTCGATGCCCGCGTCCTTCATCGTGCCGTTGAAGCTGCCGGCGTAGAGGTCGACCGACTCGTAGTGGTTGACGGTGCCGAACACGTCGTCGAAATTGACCCAGCCGTAGAAGAAGCCCCACGCCACGTCGCGCATCAGTGCGCGCAGGTAGCTGCCGGCGTCCATGGTGTGGCTCATGGGGCGGCCGTCGCGGGTCTTCCAGCCGATGTGCACGAAGTATTCGTCGCGGCGAAAGCTGAAGCTGCCGAGTGAAAAGTCCTTGTAGCCGAGCGTGGCGTCGGGTTGCGATGCGATCACGCGGGCGAGTTCTGCGGGTGCGTTCATGGTGCGGGGCTCCTGTTCGATGCGGTCAATGCGTCTGGCAGATGTCGGCCCACTTCTCCACCGAGAGCTCGCCCTTGCAGCTCTGCAGCACGATCACGCCCGGCTCGCCGGCGTTGCGGAACTGGTAGGCGGTGTTCTTCGGCAGCAGCCCCTGGTGGCCGCGGGAGAGCTTCATCCAGCCCATCTTCCGGCCCTTCGGCTCGCCCTTCACGAGCACGGCGCCGTTCTTTTCCTTGTCGGCGACGGTCTGCGCAGCGTCGAGCTGTACCAGGTGCACTTCGACGTCGCCGTCCATCACCAGCGCGAATTCGTCGTGCGCGCAGGTGTACCAGGGCGAGGTGCCCTCGGCGCGGAGCGTTTCCAGAACATAGATCTGGTTCTGGCCGAACACGACCTTCTCGTAGGGCTTGCTGAGGCTGGCGATCTCGAAGCAGTTGGAAAACGCGTAGTGGCGCACGTCGTCGTCGATCGGCTCGACGTGGCCCTTCTCGAAGTGCTTGAGCGAACCGAAGCGGGTCTGGTACGCAGTGGAATCGGCGGCTGTCATGGCTTGTCTCCTTGTGTTCTCTCGAATGAGCGAACTCTAGGAGCCCTGAGTCCCCGCCGGTAGGGACCAGTTTGGAAGAGGATTATTCGGAGTCTCCGAACAATCGGCCGGGTTTACCCCCGCTCCCCAGCAGCCCGGCCGCCCCTTCCAGGGACACCGCGGAACCGGCTCCGCCGGCCCGCAGGTGTCGCCCCCGGCGAGTGGGAAGGAGAGGCGACACGAAGTGCGCGAAGCCTGGGGGCGTACCTGTCACCCGCTGGAGCGGCTGAACTCGATGAGCTCCGCCGGGATCAGGCCGCGCTCGATCAGCGTGGCGTCCCACGGCGGCACGCGCGTGAAGCGCGTGGCGATGTGCTCGATGAACAGGCGCAGCTTCAGCGCATTGCGCGAGGTGCCCGCGTACACGGCGCTCAGCGAGAACGACGACAGCTGGTGTTCCGGCAGCACCACGCGCAGTTCGCCGCGCGCAATGGCGTCGCCCGCCACCAGCGTCGGCAGGCACACGATGCCCGCGTGCTCCAGCGCGTATTCGCGCAGCAGGTGCACGCTGTTGGTCAGCAGCGCGGCGGCCAGGTAGATGGTGATCTGCTCGCCCTGGTGATGAAAGGTCCAGCGGTCGCGCGTGGGGTAGCCCGAGTACAGGCCCAGCTTGTGGCGGTGCAGCTCGCGCGGCGAGCCCGGCGTGCCGTGGGCCTCCAGGTAGGCCGGCGTGGCGCAGAGCACGCGCCGCACCGGGAACAGCGGGCGCGACACCAGCTCCTGCGAGGTCGCCGGGAAGATCTGCAACGCGCAGTCGACGCCGGCTTTCACCGGGTCGGCCACCGCGTCGCTCACGATCAGCTCGAGGTGGATGTCGGGGTAGGTCGTCTGGAACTCGCGCAGCAGCGAGGCGAAACGCCCCAGCACCATGCCCGTGAGCGCATGCACGCGCAGCGTGCCCGACGGCGTGCCGCGCGCGTCGCGCATCTGGTCGACGATGTCGTTGGCGCGGCCTACCAGCTCGGTGCAGTCGCGCAGGAAGGCCTGGCCCATGTCGCTGAGGCGCACCACGCGCGTGCTGCGGTGGAACAGCGGTGCGCCCAGGAACTCCTCGAGCTGCTTGACCCGGGTGGTGACGACCGAGTTGGCCACGCGCAGCTGGCGTGCCGCCTCCGCGAAGCTCTGGGTCTGCGCGACACGAACGAAGGTTTCAATGCTTTGGAGGCGATCCACGGCGGCACTGTACTGCGGGGAAGGGCCAGGCGGCACTGGGGGCATCGCGGACACGACGAAACGCCACGAACCGCAGGAACCGCACGAACCGCACGAACCGCACGAACCGCATTAAAGGCTGTCATCGCCGTATCGAGAGGTTAACCACCCCACTTACAATGCCTGCCGCATCACCCACCCCCTTACGAGGTCTTGTCCGCAATGCCCAAGAGCCCCAGGCCGCGCGCCCGTTTCAGCTTTTCCCCCACCGTGCGTGCCCTCGTGCTGGCCGCAGCGGCCTGTGGCATGTCGGTTTCCGCCTTGGCGGCCGTCGAGCATGAGGACGTCGACAAGCTCATGCAGGCCGGCAAGCTCGACGAGGCCATGACGCGGGCCGACGCCTTCCTCAAGGACAAGCCGCGCGACCCGCAGATGCGCTTCCTGAAGGCCGTGATCCAGCTCGACACCGGCAAGCGCGCCGAGGCCATCGCCGCCTTCACGCAGCTCACGCAGGACGCCCCCGAACTGCCCGAGCCGTACAACAACCTGGCGGTGATCTACGCGAGCCAGAACCAGTTCGACAAGGCGCGCGCCGCGCTCGAAAGCGCGATTCGCACCAACCCCAGCTATGCCACCGCCCAGGAGAACCTGGGCGACGTGTATGCACGGCTGGCCAGCCAGGCCTACAGCAAGGCGCTGCAGCTCGACCAGAACAACACGGCCGTTCAGCCCAAGCTGGCGGTGATCCGCACGCTCTTCACGCCGACCCCGCCGGGCGGCAAGGCGACGGCGCTGGTCGCCTCGGCGGCACCTGCACCTGCACCTGCACCTGCACCTGCTCCCGCGCCCGCCCCGGTGGCCAAGGCTGCGCCGGCACCTGCGCCCGCCCCCGTTGCACCGCCGCCGGCCAAGGTCGCACCCGCACCCGCACCCGCACCGGTCGCCGCCGCACCCAAGGCACCGGAGGCCACGCCGGCGCCAGCGCCCGCACCGGCACCGGCAGCCAGCTCCGCAGGCAACGCGGAAGTCGAATCGGCCGTGCGCGCCTGGGCCGCGGCCTGGGCCGGGCAGGACATGGACCGCTACCTCGGCGCCTACGGGCCCGACTTCGCGCCTGCCGGCGGCCAGAGCCGCAAGGCCTGGGAAGAAGACCGTCGCGCGCGCATCGTCGGCAAGAGCAGCATCAGCGTGAACATCGAGAACCTCGTCATCAAGGTCGACGGGCAATCGGCCACTGCCAAGTTCCGCCAGATCTATCGCGCCGACAACCTCAACATCTCGAGCCGCAAGACGCTGGACATGCAGCGTTCGGGCAACCAGTGGCACATTCGCAAGGAAAGCGTCGGCGGCTAGTGGCAGACATCGTCCGGCATGGCCGGCTTCAGAATCCTCCGTTCGGTCCGCGCAGCGGACACCTGCTCGCGGCGCTGATGACCGCGTCGGCGCTGATGCTGGCGACGCCCGGCGCGGCGCTGGCATCGGGCACCGCCAAGGCGGCGGGCAACGCGAAGGCCGGCGCCAGCGCCGCCGCCAAGGCGAGGCCCGCGAACAGCGGCAGCCGTTCCGCCAAGGAAGCCAAGGGCGCTTCGGCAAAGGCCCAGGCTCAGGCCCAGCAGGTCAAAAGCAGGAAAGGCGCAGCCGCCGACACCCGGTCCGCCGCGGCAAAGCCGGCGCGCCGCGGCGCACCGGCCGCCATTCAGGAAGCAGGCGGCGCCGAAGCCCGCCTGATCGCCGTCTACGAGATGTTCGGCCGCGGCCAGGCCCGCCCCGCGCTGGCCAAGGCCCGCGACCTCGTGCGCGACTACCCGAACTTCCAGCTTGCGCAGCTTGTCTACGGCGACCTGCTCGCCGCGCAGGTGCCGCCGACGAACGCGCTGCCCGACACGGCCAGCATCGCCAGGATGCGCGGCAACCCCGCCATGAGCGACCTGCACGAGGAATCGAAGCGCCGCCTGCAGGCGCTGCGCGAGCGGCCGCCGCCGAACACTGTGCCGTCGCAGTTCCTGGCGCTCTCCACGCGCAGCCGTTACGCCATCGCGGTCGACGCCTCGCGCTCGCGGCTGTACCTGTTCGAGAACACCGACAAGGGCCTGAAGCTCACGGCCGACTACTACATCTCGGTGGGCAAGTCGGGCACCGACAAGCTCGCCGAGGGCGACGCGCGCACCCCGCTGGGCGTGTACTACATCACCAGCAGCCTCGACCCGAAGTCGCTGAAGGACTTCTACGGCGCGGGCGCCCTGCCCATCAACTACCCCAACCCGTACGACGCGCGACGCGGGCGCACCGGTGGCGGCATCTGGCTGCACGGCACCCCGCCCCAGCAGTTCGCCCGGGCGCCGCTGGCGAGCGACGGCTGCGTGGTCATGGCCAACCCCGACCTCAAGCAGCTTTTGCGCAAGGTGCAAATTGGCGCCACCCCCGTGGTGACCGCGCGCAGCCTGCAATGGATTTCGCAGCCACAGGCGGAAAAAGAAGCCCAGTCAATTACCAGCGCAATCAATGGCTGGAAAGAAGCCCGGGCTGCCGGAAATGAAGCGCAATTGAAGAAATTCTATTTGCCCGACTTCCAGCGCAGCAGCAAGAAGACAACCGAAGGCATTTCCGCCGTCGACGACGAAGTGAAATACGCGCAGGGCAAGCGCGTGCAGCTCAAGGACGTGTCGTACCTCCACTGGCGCGACGGCGACGACACCATGGTGGTCACCTTTGGCGAAGTCTTCGAGGGCGACAAGAGCGGGCGCTCACGGCGCCAGTACTGGCTGCGCCAAGGCAGCGAGTGGAAGCTCTTCCACGAAGAAATCCTGGGCTGACGCCCGGCTGACGCTGCACCGAGGCCCGGCTGGCGAGCCGCGAAGGCCGGGCTGAGATCGCCCGAGGCCGGGGGACATCCCCCGAGACCGGGCAGACATTCCATTAGGCCGTGCTGACATTCCCCCAGGCCCTGCTGGCGATCCACGGAGGCCCTGCTGGCGACGCGGGCACCCCCTGAATTCGTGACTTTTTGCTCACGGTTTTTGGCTTTCTTCGCTGTTACAACTGCCTGTTTGTGGCCTTGCGCTACGTAACACGTAACGCGTTTGTGCCCGTAACACACCCCTGCTGGACGTTCCGTGTGACGTAACGTGCCCTCCCATTTTCATGGGAGGTGGGACAGCACCTACAGAGGGAAGATTTCGTTTCAGAACTGTCAGCCAGCTGACCAGGCAGGCCCTGGCTCGGACTGGCAAGAGGCTTGCAAGCCTCCGTTTGGTCTTCCCTCGTACCACGGCCTGTGGGTACAACCTCGGGGTAACCGATGTTGATACACAGAGTTACCCGGGATAACATTCGTCTCGCCAGCGTTTGTTAACACTTCCGAAAGGGGAAATCATGCTCAGCTCTATTACTCGTTTTTTGCGCGATGAAGAAGGTGCGACCGCAATTGAATATGGAATTATTGCGGGGCTGATTTCAGTCGTGATGATCACGGCGATCACCGGCACCGGAGGCATAGGCGCCAAACTGACCACCATCTGGACCAACATCAAGACGGCTATTACTGCCGCATAAAAAGGTGCGCGTCCAGGCAATAGCATCGGTGTATTTGATGTGGTTGCTCCTCATAGCCACCTATGACTTCAGACAACGCCGAGTTCCCAATTGGCTTGCGCTTGCAGGTGCCGTCCTGGCGCTCGCAACGCTTGCCATTGGGGGCGGGCCATTCGAGAACGGATGGAAGACCGCCTTGCTCGGAGCAGGCGTCGCATTTGGCGCGTTGCTACTTTTCTATGCCTTCGGACTCATGGGGGCGGGCGACGTGAAGTTCGCCGGTGCCCTTGGACTTTGGGTAGGCCTCGGAGCGCTACTGCCCATCTGGATCATCGGCAGCATCTTGGCCGGCCTGCATGCCGTGCTCTGGTTGGTTCTTCAGCGTTGGCCCGTTTTGCCGAGGCTTTCGCAAGCGCTGTTCAACTCGCAGTTGTCGGCGTCTGCCCGTCCGTCTTCAACGCGGGTGCGCTTCATCCCCTATGCGGCCTATCTCGCGCTGGCCGCGGTGGTCTGGATGGTTTGGGGTCGACAGAGCGGGTAGTTGCGCTGTCACCAGGAGTTGCTCATTGATAGCCCCCCGTTCCTCACCCTCGACACGCCGTTCATGATCAATCTCACAAAAATCATCGCAGTCATCCTGGTACTTCTGGCCCTAGCGCTCGGCGGTTACGCATGGATGCTCAGCCGCCAAGCCCCGCCGCCCATCGCAATCGCTCCGGCATCTGGAACTGCTCCCGTCGCCAAAGCAGCGCAGAGCCAAACCTTCGCCGTGGTTGTCGCAGCCAAACCGCTGCCCGCCGGCCAGTCGATTCCCGCGGATGCGCTGCGTGTGGAGCGCTTGACGATCAACCCTGCGGGCGCATTTCAGGAAGCAACGCCTGTTGTTGGGCGTGTGCCGGTGATCGACTTGGGCGAAGGTACGCCGCTTTTCGAATCCCAATTGGTCTCGGGGCTGGCTCTGCGCGTTTCCGAGGGAGAACGTGCCGTAGCCATCAAGGCCGACGAGACGATGGGCGTGGGAAACCGAGTGCAGCCGGGCGACTTCGTCGACGTCTTCCTGATGCTCAAGTCCGATGGCAAGGACATCGATCGCAGCCAAGCACGCCTGCTTCTGTCGCGCAAGCGCGTACTCGCCTACGGCAACGCCTCGGTGGATGGTCTGCCTTCGAAGACGGACAAGAACGCTGCGACGCAAGCCCAGCGTGCGGAGCCGGCCCGTACCGCCGTGCTCGCGGTGCCGGTGGACGACATCAACCGTCTGACGCTCGCCGAGAGCAGCGGCCGCTTGGTGCTGGCGCTGCGCAATCCCACCGACATGTCGGAACCCGATCCGAAGCTCTTTGCCCAGTTGCCGACAGCCCTGCAACCGGCGCCGCCAAAGGCGGGCGAGCCGCGTCGACCGCCGCTCGAAGGTCTGGACCGTGCGCAGGCCGGCATCACTGCGGCCGACTTTGCGACGGGTGGTCAGCCGAGCGCCGTACGCGTGCCCACCATCGCTGCGGCGCGAACCTCGGAGACGAGTACCGGTGGTGTCCGCCGCGGAATCCAGGTCGAAGTCATTCGCGGCGACCGCAGCGAAACCGTCAATTACTGATCAGCGCAAACCCATGCATGCCTTGCAGGAAACGAACAAGATGAAGCTCGCACCTCGCGCGAAAGCAACCGCTCCGGCACGTCCTTTGCGGCCTGCTTTCGCAGTGCTGTGTCTGCTGGCAGCGGGTGCATGGCCCGTGCTATCCACGGCGGCGGACACGGATGCCGTGGTGTCCCGCCCCGCGCTTCAACTGCGGCTCGACGCAGGCACGCAAAAGGAACTGCTGATTTCCAAGGGCATCGAGCGCATGGCCATCGCAGATGAAACGATTGCGGGTGTTTCGCTGACCCGTCAATCGCCCAACTCGCCTGCCGCACGCCTCATCGTCACAGGCAAGGCCGCCGGCAGGACAACGCTCATGGTCTGGGAAAAAGGCGGGTCGAACGCCACGGTGTATGCGCTCGAAGTACGGCGTCGTGCCTCGACGCTTACAGGCTCTCTCAGCAGCATGGACGCTCACCAGGAAGCACGCGACGCCGCCATGGCTTCAGGCGGCGAGAAAACGGCGCTCATCGACCGATCTGTCGTCGACGTGCGAAGCAACACGGTGCAGGTCGAGGTCAAGATCGTCGAGTTCAACCGCAGCGTGCTCAAGCAGGCCGGCCTCAACATCTTCAGCACCCGCGCCAACTCCAACGGCTTCAGCTTCGGCGTCTTCTCGCCGTCGTCGCTGGGCTCGGTGTCGTTCGCTTCCAATGGCGCGATCAGCGGCGAGTACAACAATCCGCTTGCACAGGCCTTCAGCCTGTTGTTCAACTTCGGCAAGGCCGGCCTCGGGCTGAACGTCGGCTTCCTCGAAGGCAACGGCATGGCACGCGTGCTTGCCGAGCCCACGTTGGTCGCCCTGTCCGGCCAGAGCGCAAGCTTTCTCGCCGGCGGCGAGTTGCCAGTGCCGGCACCACAAGGCCTGGGTACGACGAGCATCGAATACAAGCCCTTCGGCATCGGCCTCACGCTCACGCCCACCGTGCTGTCGAACGACCGCATCGTGCTGAAGGTGGCGCCCGAGGCCAGCGACCTGGACTACACCAACTCGCTGAGCATTGGCGGCGTCGCGGTGCCGGCCATCAGCACGCGCCGTGCCGACACCACCGTGGAACTCGGCGACGGCGAGAGCTTCATCATCGGCGGCCTCGTGAGCCGCACCACCACCTCGAATGCGGACAAGGTACCGCTGCTCGGCGACATCCCTGTGCTCGGTACGTTCTTCAAGCAGAACAAGTACCAGATGAGCGAGAAGGAACTGGTGATTCTCGTCACCCCGCATCTGGTCAAGCCGATCGCACGCGGCACCGATCTCGCGCCGTACCTCCCGGGTGGCGCAGAGCAGCGCGACGGCCCGGTATGGCGCGCGCACCTGCTGGGGCCGGCCTCGGGCACGACCGTGCCGGGCTTTTCGCGTTGACGGCCAAGAACGAGCACAGCCGGTGTCCGACGCCATGAACGCTCCACGCGACAACCTTCCCGAGACTGGCACGGAGACCTATCTCTTCGCCTCGTCCAGCGGCAGCCACATCACGTGGATGACCGACGCGCTCAGCCGGCTGGGGACCGTGGTCGTGCTCGCGCCCGATACAAAGTCCATCGACGAACGCATCGCGCTGCTCGGCCCGGTGGCGGTCTTCCTCGACTTCTCGGGAAACAACGCTGGCGCTGCCAGCGAACTCCACCAGCGCCTGAAGCGCGACTGGCCGACGCTGCCCGTGCTGGCAGCAGGCGTCTCGGCCGAGCCGGCGTCCATGCTCGCCGCATTGCGCGCCGGCGTGGACGATTTCGTCGACATGGGCGAACCGCCGGCCGAAGCCGTCAGCACGCTGCGCAAGCTGCTGGATCGCCGCAGCACCATCCAGGGCGGCACGCGTGGATGCACGCTCGCCCTGCTCGGCGCGCGGCCGGGCATCGGCGTGACCACGCTCGCCGCCAGCCTGTCGCTGATGCTCAACGACATGTTGTCGCAGGCCCCACCGCGTCCCCAGGGCCGCAGCGCGCGCCGCGGGGTCGCGTTGCTCGACCTTGGTTTGCCGGCCCGCGACGGGCTTCTCTATCTGGACACCCAAAGCGGCTTCAGCTTCGTCGACGGCGTGCGCAACCTGCGCCGACTGGACCAGACGCTGCTGCACACCGCGCTTGCCCACCACACGAGTGGCGTTGCCGTGCTCCCCCTGCCCGCCAGCCTCGCGCAGGTGCGCGAGATCTCCCATGCCGATTCGGTCTCGCTGATCAAGCGGCTCGGCGACTTCTTCGACTTTCAGGTCGCCGACCTCGGCGGCTTCTCGACCATCGACTTTGTCGCGCAGACCGTTCAGGCCGCGCAGCGCAGCTGGGTCGTCTGCGACCAGAGCATCGGCGCGATCGTCTCCACGGCCAATATGCTCAAGGAATTGCGCGCACGCGGCATCGAGACCGAGCGGCTGTCGCTCGTGGTCAACAAATTCGACAGCCACGTCGGTCTGTCCGCCAAGGACATTGCCGACCGGCTGGAGCTGCCGCTGCGCCACGTGCTGCCCGCACGCGGCACGCAGTTGCTGGCGGCCGCGAGCCGCGGAGAGATGCTGGTACGCACCTCTCGCAGCGACGCGTACTCGCAGGCCGTAGCCGGTCTGGCGCGCGGGCTGCACCAGGAATACATGTCGGAGTCGGGCCAACCACCGGCCAAGGATCCACGCTGGGTTGCGCTCATGTCGCAAGTCACCGGCCTGTGGAAGAGTTCACACGAAGGTTGAGGCCCATGTCCACAGATATCGAATTTGCCGACGACGACCAGGCGTTCATCAACTCCCAGCAGTTCCAGGACATCAAGAGCTGGACGCATGACCACCTGCTGAGCCGCATCGAAGAACTGGGCGCGGAGTTCGGCCGCTGGTCGCGCGCCTCGATCCAGCAGTTCGTCGAGCTGGAGGTGGACAGCTTCGTGCGCCTGCGCCGTGTGCCGATCAACGACCGCGAGATGCAGCTCATCTCGGACGCGCTGACCAAGGAGCTCGCGGGCTTCGGGCCGCTGGAAGACCTGCTGAACGACCCGGCGGTCGAAGACATCCTGATCAACGGCTACCAGAACGTGTACGTGTCGCGCCACGGCATGCTGGAGCGCGAGACGGTGCGCTTCGCCGACTCGGAGCACGTGATGCGCATCGTGCGCCGCATCCTTGCGCCGCTCGGCCGGCGTCTGGACGAGTCCAACCCGATGGTCGACGCGCGGCTGCCGGACGGCGGGCGCATCAACGTGATCATCGAGCCGCTGGCCATCGACGGGCTGTCGGTGTCGATCCGCAAGTTCCGCAAGGAGCCACTCACGCCGGCGGATCTGGTGAAGCTGGGCACATTCGATGCAGGCATGGCGCAGTTGCTGGAGATTGCCGTGCGTGCGCGCTGCAACATTCTGGTGAGCGGTGGTACCAGCTCGGGCAAGACCTCTCTGCTCAATGCGCTCGCCAGCTTCATTCCGGCGCGCGAGCGTGTGATCACCATCGAAGACACGGCCGAACTGTCGCTGGGCACAAGCCACGTGGTACGGCTGGAAAGCCGCCCTGGCGGCTTCGACGGCACGGGTGTGGTGTCCATCCGCGACCTGCTGCGCAACAGCCTGCGCATGCGCCCCGACCGCATCGTGGTGGGCGAAGTGC
Organism: Variovorax sp. AC103; assembly: GCF_979254005.1. Taxonomy (NCBI): domain Bacteria; kingdom Pseudomonadati; phylum Pseudomonadota; class Betaproteobacteria; order Burkholderiales; family Comamonadaceae; genus Variovorax; species Variovorax sp. AC103. The sequence goes on from NZ_CEEDFC010000025.1 coordinate 100,234, forward strand.
GCGGCGCCGAAGTCATCGAGATGATGCAGGCCATGAACACGGGCCACGAAGGCTCCATGGGCACCATCCACGCCAGCTCGCCGCGCGAATGCCTCTACCGGCTGGAGATGCTCGCGGGCTTCGCCGGCTACCAGGGCAGCGAAGTGAGCCTGCGCCGGCAGATTGCCAACGCCATCGATTTCATCGTGCAGATCGGACGCCTTTCCAACGGACAGCGCCGAATCATTTCGCTGAGCGAAGTGACGGGCGTGAACGACAACGTGGTGGCGATGCAGGAGCTGTATCGCTACGAACCCATTGCATCGCCCGATGGCGAGGAGCGCGATCGCTGGGTGTCGCTGGGCATTGCACCGCACTCGCCGAAGATCACGCGCTTCCGGCAATCGCTGGCGCGCGCGCAGCAGGGAGAAAACCGTGCGTGAAGGCCTGCTCGTCGTTGGTTGCATTGCGCTGGTGCTCGCGGCTGCGGGCTTGATGCTGTGGCAATGGGCAAAAGCGCGACAGGCACGTCAAGCGACGGAGCGGCATCTGAACCAGCAGATTCTGGCCAGTGCGGCAGGGGCGGCGGTGGCACCACAGCCATCGCGGGACATGCCGAGCGAGGGCTTTGTCGCCGGCATGATGAAAGACCCGTGGCTGGAAGCCGAGGCCGGCGCGGCGGCAAAGGCCGCACCTAGCGGACTTCTGGAACGAGCCTTGCCAGACCGGCTGGCCGGCGTGATCCAGCCCCGATCGGCTGCCTTGGCCATCGGCGCCATCCTGGTGCTTGCGTCATTGGCCGGCCTTTTCGGCGGCTGGTTGGCGGCATTGACTGCGCTGTGCGCTTTGGTACTTGCCGCAGCCTTCTACGTATGGCTCAAATTGCAAAAGTTCCGCCGCAAGCTGGTCAGCCAGCTACCCGCCTACATCGATGCAATGGTGCGGCTGATCACAATCGGCAACTCGACGCAAGCGGCATTCCAACTGGCGATTGCCACCACGTCCCCTCCCCTGCGCGGTCAACTCGAACGCTCCGCCTCGCTGGTTCGCGCAGGCGTCGATCTGGACCGCGCACTCCATCAAACTGCCAGCAATGTGCGCGTCGAGGAAATGTTCCTTCTCGCATCGATCCTAGGCCTCGGCGTGCGCTACGGCGGCCGCGCCGACTTGCTGCTGGAGCGGGTCGGCAACTTCATGCGCGACCGCGAGCAAGCCGAGCATGAACTGATCGCGATGTCGTCCGAGACGAGGCTCTCTGCGTGGATTCTGGGTCTGATGCCGGTGGGCGTCGGCGCGTTCTTCATCATTACCAACCCCAGTTACTTCATGGGAATGTGGAACGACGAGACCGGCCGCAACATGGTCCTTTTTGCGGCAGGATTTCAGGTGTTCGGCGCCGCACTTCTCTACCGCTTGGCGAGATTGACATGACCTTCACGTCCAATCAGCTGGCGGCCCTGAGCCTGGTACTTCTCGCCCTGGGCCTGATGGCCGGCGCGGGCGCGCTGATAGCGGCCGAGTTCCGGCGCGCGCGTAGCGGAAAAGTCATTGGCCGCGCAATTGACCAGGCCGTGTCGGTGACGATGCCCAACGTCGCTGCCGACGAACTGGCCTCGACGAAATCGGATGTCGAACTCCCTTTTCACTGGCTCAACTCCAGGTTCGGCCGTGCGCTGGTCGCGGACGAGGACCGAAACCTCATTGACCAGTGCGGGCTGTCCTCAAAGCGCACGCAGTTGATCTTTTTGGTGACCCGCGTGCTGTTCGCGCTCCTGCTCCCTTCGCTGGCCTATGCAGTGTGGAGCGAAGGGCAACCGCAACGCACCGTGGTCATGGTGCTGGCAGCCGCGTTCGTGATCGGCTTCATGGCACCCAAGTGGATACTCGGTCGCGTCGCCGCAGGACGCAGAGAGCGCGCGGCGCAGGAACTGCCGCTGTTCATCGACCTGCTGCGTCTTCTGCAAGGTGTAGGGCTCAGCCTGGACCAAAGCCTGCAGATCATGTCCAGCGACTTCTCGCATGTTCTGCGCGTTCTAGGCTACGAGCTGTCGCTGGCCAACGCCCAGTACAGCCAAGGCCGCAGCCGCGAACACTCCCTGCAACGACTCGCCACGCTGCACAAGAACGAGAACCTCAACGGCCTTGTGTCACTGTTGGTGCAAGTCGACAAGCACGGCGGTGCAGTCCAGGAACCACTGCGCGTCTTCAGCGATCGACTTCGCGAACATCGTCGCTCCGAGATGAAAGAACGCATCGGGAAGATCACCGTGAAGATGACCGCGGTCATGGTGAGCACGTTGCTGCCGGCACTCATCATCGTCACCGCAGGACCTGCTTTTCTTTCCGTCTTCCGCTCACTGGGAATCGCCGCCAAATGAAAAACTTCACCGTTTTTGCCATTGCGCGCCCGGCGCGCCTCACCGTGGTTTCGGCGTGCATGGTCGGTGCCGCCTTGGCCCTCTCAGGTTGCGCCAGCGTCAAGGACCAATACGCAGCCAGTGCCGACGCGCAACAGCGCATGGCTGCCGAAGCAGCCGCAGACACCAAGGCGGGGGCGGCCGTCGACACCCAAGCCACCTATCTTCGGCTCGTGGAGCAAATGCAGCAGCAGGCGCTCTGGTTTGCTTCGCTCGCACACATCGACGCCCTTGAACAGCGCTGGGGCGTGTCGCCGGATTCGACGCGCGTGCGCGCAGAAGCGCTGCGCCAGACAGGACAGGCAGCACCGGCGGAAGCTGCTTACAGACGCCTTATAGGTACGCCGCTGGAGAGCGCGGGCTACCGAGGCCTGGGCCTGCTGGCAGGCATGCGCGGTGACTACGCCGAGGCGTCACGTTTTCTTTCGCAGGCACAACGCCGCAATCCGACCGATCCGTTGCTGCTCAGCGACCTGGGCTACGCCAATCTCCGCGCTGGCATGGTCGAGGAAGCGCGGCTGCCGCTGATGCAGGCGCTGCAATTGAAACCCGACAGCACGCAAGCGCAGGCCAACTTGGCGCTCTACTTGGAACTGACGCAGCAGCACGATCAGGCAACGGCACTGATGAATGCAAATCGCATGTCCGAGGCAACACGCCTCGCGATACGGGATGCGGCGCAGCAGATGCGCCTGCCGGGCCGTCCGGCCGCCCCTGTTGCCGCTGCAGCGCCTGCGGGTTCGCCGGCATCTGGCCGTGACGAACCGATCGTTTCGCCCCTGGCGCTCAAGCCATCCCGCTGGTCGGAAACCATCAGCATCAGGACTGCCGGCCAGATTGGCTCACCGAACTTGTCCGCGGACCCACCTCTTTCACTGAACTCGACCTCACGAGGTATCCCATGAGCAAAAAATTCTTGTGCGCGCTTTCGATCCTGCCCGTCGGCGCTCTGGCTGCGGTGGTCTTGCTCGCCACGTCAAGCGCGGCTGCACAGGTGCAACAAAAGGCCAGCGAGCCAGACGCCAAAGCCATCGCAACGACACAGGTGCCGGAGGTTTCGAGCAAGAGTGCTGATTCGGAAATGCAATCCGGCGAGTTGGAAGAGTTCGACCTGAAGCCGCTTCGGATCGGCGATGCCACGCAGAGTTTGCTTGCATGGCAACGCAGCGGCGAGATTGCTTCAGCATCGCCCCGTCCCATCGCCGGGATTGTCGCCAACCGGAGCTATGAGCGTTATCTCAAGAGCTTCGAATTTGCGATCCCCGAGCACCTCGGCTCGACAGTGACGAAGTCCAACAGCGGCGCAGGCGCGGCTTCTTCCGGGTCTCGCTGACTGCGCAAGCCCTGCCGTCTTGCGAACCAAATGCCATACATGCGCAAGCCCGTAAACCAACGGCGCCGCCAACGCGGCGTCTATGCGATCGAGTTCGCGTTTGTGTTCGTCATTGTTTTCACGCTGCTCTATGCGGTCATCTGCTATGGGTTCCTGCTGACGGCACGTCTGGGCTTGCAAAACGCGGCAGAGGAAGGCGCGAGAGCCGGATTGCGTTATCAGGTCGATTTGGAGGCACGGAAGGCGACAGCAACTACGGTAGCAAATCAGCGTGCGAGCTGGTTGCCCGTGGCCTTGAAAGCAAGATTGGACGTCCAAACCAACGTATGCATGGCGGGGGCAGATGACTGCCTTCAAGCTGCGAACTGCGGTCCCGACTGGAACAACCGCTGTCAGATGGTGGTGACAGTCACAGTAAGCGATATCGGAGCGCTGCTCCCCCCTCTGCCAAGCTTCGCCTTGCCCGGCCAGATCGCGGGCAAGGCCAGCATGTTGCTCGATGGAAGATCACTGTGAAAACCGAACGTTCCAAGTTGGGCAGCAGTGTCAGGCCACGGCAACAGCGAGGCGTCGCCGCGATCGAGTTCGCAGTAGTCTTCAGCGTGCTGTTTCTGGGTGTTTACGGTCTCATCACGTTTTGTGGTGTTCTCTACGTACAACAAGTTGTCTCAAGGGCAGCGGAGGATGGAGCGCGGGCCGTCCAACTCGCCAACAACAACACCACGCCTGCTGACTTGCAGAAAAACATCCAGGCTGCGGTTTACCGTTCACTGGCGCTGTCGATGATCACTCCTGCCTCTGCTGGCAGCGCGTCTTCCTCGAAAGAGGCGTGGCTCCGAGCGACGTTGATTGCAACCCCGCCGGACGTGGATCTTTCACCCGGGCAGGTCGCTGTGAAGGTGACGTACCCCTACCGCGCAAATCCGGTGCTGCCACCTATCCCCCTCACTGGCAGTTGGATGCCGGACCGCTTGTTTGGTAAAGCGACAGCTGCCAGACCCTCTTTCTAGGGACAAGAAATGCGTCCTTCAAATCAAAGAACTGCAAGGCGGCAAATCGGCTCAGTGGTCATCAATGCGACCATTGCTTTGAGTCTTCTGGTGATTGTGTTGGTGGGAACCGAACTCGGCTACCTCTTCTTCATGAAGAGAGAGCTTCAAAAAACAGCAGACCTCGCAGCGATTGCGGGTGCCCAAGCCCTGGGACCGCTCGATTGCGACGCTGCCCAACAGGCTGCCGTCATCAATGGAAATCTGAACATTCCTCTCGGTCTCGATGCAGTGACAAAACAAGAGATAGTCTGTGGACACTGGGATTCCGAGACGCGCGACCCGCCGTTGCATTTCGGCACCCCCGGGGTCGGACAGAAGCTCAATGCCGTACATGTCACCCTTACTCGGCGGCCAGCGCTCCTGCTTCCATTGCTGCCAGGCAATGAACAACGTCCCATCACAGCAGAAGCACTTGCTGCTCAGCAACAGCCGATGGCGTCGCTCACCATTCGCAACACGCTCGTGAACGTCGACGACACCAAATCACCGCTTCTGAACGCGGTGTTTGGAGGGCTTCTCGGGGGCAGCCTCAACGTGTCGGCGCTCGGCTGGAATGGTCTGCTCGCCACCGACATCAAACTCCTCGATTTCCTCGATCAACTGAAGATTGCTCTCAACATCAGTGCGGGTGGCTACGACCAGGTTCTCAACACACAGGCTGACGTCGGGACGCTTCTTCAGGCCATGGTCTTCGCGCTTCAGAAAAGCGGGCAAACCGCGCAGGCAACGCTCACGGCACTGCAGCAGCTGCAGGCTGCAGCACAAATTCAAGCGCTCGGGCCGATGCTTAAGGTTGCCGATCTGCTCAACATCGAAACCGGGACGACCGCTGCAGGATTGAAAGGCGATCTGCAGCTTTTTCAGTTGGTCAGCGGTGTGGTCCAACTGGCAAGTGGAAAAAATGCCGCGGCCGTCGCACTCGACATCCCCTCATTGGCCGGCATCACCACGAGCGTCAAGATAAAAATTGTCGAGCCGCCACAGGTCTCCGCCATCGGCAATCCGAACCTTATCAACCCCGGCGCCGGACTCACCGACCCGAACAAGATCTACGTGCGTACTTCGCAGATTCGCACGCTGATCTCGGTGAACCTTAGCAGCCTCACCAATGTCATCAGTCAGATTACATCTGCGGTCACTGCTTCGCTGTCTCCGATCATCAGTTTTCTGAACTCGGTGGCCACACTCAATCTTGGAACCATCGTGACCAATCTCGTGGGGGGAATCATCTGCGCCGGCAATTGCCCGATTTCTCAGGTCATCTACACAAGCGTTCTGCCAGCGCCCATTGACATCAGCGTCAGTTCGGGCAACGGCGCGGCCTACGTGACAGACCACTCCTGCGCCGAGGACAACAGCAAGTCGCTCAGCGTGCAAGCCAGCACCAGCATCGCCCAGCTGAACATCGGCAAAGTATCCGACACCGCGTTTTCGTCCTCCGACCCAGTCATTACCGCCGCGCCGGTACCTGTCGTCGAGATTGGCTATCAAGAAGCACGATACGACGTCTGCATCCTCAACATACTTCTCGGGTCAATTGGATGCTCCAGTCCAAAGTGGAGAGACGCAAGCGGCACGTTCGTCGCGGGGCAGGCCAACGGTGCGAAGCACGTCATATCTGGACTAGGCCTGCAGATCAACTCGTCTGTCGGCGGCAGCAGTACCAGCACTCCGCTCGTCTACAGCGCTCCTGCACCAGAAAACCTGCCGGAAATTGACGCGCCCCCCTTCGATGGCGCAGTCGATCCGTCATACAAGGCCATAACGTCTCAGTCCATCGTGGGGAGCCTAGGAGCGACATTGGGTGGTATTCAGTTGCAGCCCTACGCGAGCAACAGCAGCGGCGTCCTTGGGGCCCTTCTGAGCGGCACGTTCAGTCTCATCAGCAGCCTGCTCAACACTTTACAGACCGTCATCAAGGGCGCACTCTCGCCGCTGCTGGACCCGGCGCTCAATTCCTTGCTGAACGTGCTGGGTATAGACCTTTCGAAAACTGAAGTCTCCGCCCGGCTTTCGTGCAGCAGAGGTGCCGTCCTTGTCTACTGACAAACACCTTTCAATGCGACATCTTCGAAAAGTTTTTTCCTTGCCCCTGCCCGCCATTCAATAGCATGAGTTCACCGCCCAACTTCGACGAACTCGACCTCTTCGTCTACGAAGGCAAAGCCGACATCCTCGAGCGCATCGCGCGTTGCATGGCGAGCTTCGACGTCGAGGTGATCCGGGCCGACGGCCTGGCCACGCCCGAGCCCGAGCGCGGCGTGGCGCTGCGCCCCTGCGTCGCGGTCATCAGCGTGACGGTCATCGACGGCGGCGGGCTGGCGCAGGCGAGCGAGCGCCTCCAAGGCATGCCCGTGATCTGGGTGGCCGCGGGCTCGCGCGAACGCGACTCGCGCACCTACCCGCCCGAATACCTGCACGTGCTGCCCTACGACTTCACCTGCGCCGAGCTGCGCACGATGGTCGCCAAGCTGGTGCGCCAGCTGCGCGCACGCGACGTGGCGCCGCAGGCGCCCGACGTGCTGGTCGCGCACTCCGAAGCGATGAAGTCGCTGCTGGCCGAAGTGGGTGCCTTCGCGGACTGCAACCACCCGGTGCTGGTGCGCGGCGAAACCGGGGTGGGCAAGGAGCGCATCGCGCAGCAGCTGCACCTCGGCCACCAGCACTACAACAAGGGCGCGTTCGTGGCGGTGAACTGCGGCGCGATTCCCGACGGGCTGTTCGAGTCGCTGTTCTTCGGCCACAACAAAGGCTCGTTCACGGGCGCGGTGCATGCGCATCGCGGCTACTTCGAGCAGGCCACGGGCGGCACGCTGTTCCTCGACGAAATCGGCGACCTGCCGCGCTACCAGCAGGTCAAGCTGCTGCGCGTGCTGGAAGACAGCGCGGTGACGCGGCTTGGCGCCACGGCGCCGATACGGGTCGACTTCCGCCTGGTGGCGGCCACCAACCGCAACCTGCGCGAGATGGTGGCCAGCGGCGAATTTCGCGCCGATCTGTTCTACCGGCTCGCGGTGATCGAGCTGCATGTGCCCAGCCTCGAGGAGCGCGGCGAGGTTGACAAGATCGCGATCTTCAAGGCGCTGCTGGCCCACGTGCTCGGCGACGAGCTCGAGGCGCTCGGCGAAACCCCGCACTGGCTGAGCGACGCGGTGGCCGAAACCTACTTTCCCGGCAACGTGCGCCAGCTGCGCAACCTCGCGGAGCGCGTGGGCGTGATCGCGCGGCAGTTGCACAGTTGGGACCAGAACCTGATCCAGCGCGCGATCGCGCTGACGCGCGGCACGCCAGCACCGGCCGTCTCGGCGGAGCGCAACGGCGCGGGCGGCGGCGGCGTCGCGCTCGACGGCAGCAGCGAGCGCAAGGGCTGGAACAGCAGCGAGCGCAACCGCATCATCGCGGCGCTGGAGATCAACGACTGGAAGCGCCAGGACACCGCGCAGCACCTGGGCATCAGCCGCAAGGTGCTGTGGGAAAAGATGCGCAAGTACCAGATCCTGGACGGCGAGCCAGGCATCCCGGAAGAGCATTAGGCTCGCCCCCAGGCTTCGCGCACTCCGTGTCGCTTCTCCTCCCCCTACCGGGGGCGACACCTGAGGCCCGGCGAAGCTGGTTCCTCGGTGTCTCTGGAAGGGGCTTCGCTTCGCTTGCCTTGCCCGCTGCGCGTCAGGGGATCGACAGGCGTTGCGCCTTGCGCAGCGGCGTGTTCGCAGCCGCCACGCCCACGCTGCGCTCCGTGACCGGCTCGCTCGCGCATGCCGTGTTGCTCGAGATGCACAGCGCGCCCAGCAGGCCGTCTTCGGTGAGCACCTGGCGGCTCGGCGCGCCGAAGAGGCGGTCGATCCAGCCGTTGGTGCCCGCGGGGTCGATGCGCAGTTCGCCGGTGGTGCGCGCCAGGCGCAGCTCCGACACGCGCAGGTCGAACACGCCGTCGATGTAATCGAACAGCAGCGTGTAGTAGTCGAGCTGCGCGTCGAGCACCTTGGGCAGGGTCTCGCGGCCGAACTCCATCAGGCGGCGGCGCCCGCGAAAGGCCTGGCCGGAGGTGCTGACGGCCTCCATCAGCTGCTTCTCGCGTTCGCGCCCGGCCACGGTGCGCGACCATGACGCCGAGGTGAGCTCGAACAGGTTGAGCTTCACGCCTTCGAGCTTGGCCTCCTGGCTGGCGATTTCGGCCAGCGCCGACTTCAGGCGCAGTTGCCGGTCGAAGCCGTTGCCGAAGTTCCAGTTGAGCTCGAAGGCCGCGCGCGTCGGGTCTTGCGGCGACACGCCGCGCGGGTCCTTGCTTTTGACGAGCACGGCGTCGAGCGTCGGGTACAGGCTGGCGTCCTGCTGGTCGGCCAGCGCCCTGGCGCGCTCGATGCGGCTCTGCGCCTCGGCGATCTCGGTGCTGCGCGCCTCGGCGCGGCGCAGCGCCTCCTCCTGCGAGGTGATGCGCCACTGCGCAGGCGCCGCGAGCACGGGCAGCGACTCGGGGTTGGGCGAGAACTTGAAGTAGTTGCGGAACTTGGCGAGCGCCTCGTCGCGCTGGGCCGCAAAGTCCGACTCGCGCGCGGCCACCAGGGCGCGCCGCGAGGCGGCCATGTTGAGGTCGTTGTCGCCGGTCACGCCCAGCGCCACGCGGCGGGCCTCGGCCTTCGAGAGCTCGGCCACCACCTCGGTGGCGCGGTGCGCGATCTGCTTCTTCAGGTCGAAGCGCTGCACCTGCAGGTAGGCCGTGAGCGCGTCCAGCACCACCTTCTGCGAGGTGGTGACCACGGCCTCGTCGTCGGCCTGGTTGGCGGCTTCTGCGGCGCGCTGCGCTGCGTTCATGGCGCCCCCGTCGATCAGGCTCACGCGGGCCTCGGCGGTGAGCACGGTGTAGCCCTGCGTCTTGGCGTTGTCCGCGCCGCTGTTGTAGTTGCCGGACGAAGTGCCGAGCCTGAAGCGCGGGTAGCGCGCCTGCCGGGCGGCGTCCACGCTGTAGCTGCTGGTGTTGGCGGTGGCCTGCGCCGTCTGCACTTCAGGGTATTCCTGCGACAGCACGATGAGCGCCTGCTTCACCTGCTGGGTGTAGGTGGTGGCGCCCAGCGAGGGCGGGGACAGCCGGCGCGCGAGCACGAGCGCTGGGCCGGCTTCCTGCGGCGCCGGCTGCTCCTGCGCAACGGCAGCAGGGGGCAGCGCGAAGCTCGCGCACAACACGGCACAGACAACACCGGTGCCCGTGCGGCGCCGGCCGATCGATGGGGGTTGCTTCATGGTTCGCGGAAGGCTTCGCGCCGAAGCTTGAGCACGGGCCGCAGGATGTACCAGATGAACGGGTCGGTGCCCACGCGCAGGTCGACTTCGGACTCCATGCCCGCGGTGATGCGGTTCTCTTCGCGGCCCACGTGCGACTGCGACATGCTGATGAGCAGCCGGTAGTACGGCGCGCCGCTGGAAACGGCCGGGTCGCGGTCGGCGTCGGCCGCCACCAGCTTCACCTTGCCGTCGACGGCGCCGTAGCGCAGGTAGTCGTAGGCGGTGATCTTCACGCGCGCCTGCTGGCCCACTTCGATGAAGCCGCGGTCGTTCGGGTTGAGACGCGCCTCGACCATGATCTCGTCCTCGTCAGGGACCACCTCGAGGATGGCCTCGCCGGGCTTCACGACCCAGCCGGGGCTGGAGTTGCGCAGGCCCTTGACGATGCCGTCCGACGGCGCCTTCACCACGGTGCGCGAACGCTGGGTGCGTGCGCGCGCGAGGTCTTCGCTCAGGCTGGCGAACTGGCGCTCCACGGTGGCCAGCTCGTCCGACGCGCGGCGGCGGTAGCGGCCTTCGGCCTCGGCCATCTTGGCCTGCGCCTCGGTGATGGCGGCGTTGGCCGAAATCACGCCCTGGCGCGTCACCGCGAGTTCGCTGCGCACGCCCTCGGCCTGGCGGCGCTTCTCGAGCACCTCGACCTGGCCGACGAGTTTTTCGCTGAGCAGCTGCTCAGAGATTTCGAGCTCCTTTTGCATCAGCACGAGCCGGTCGCTCAGGCCCTTGGCCTTGGCTTCCTGTTCCAGCTTCTTGCTGCGTGCCTGCTCCAGGCCCGACACGGCGCCGGCCATCACGCCGCGCTGTTCGAGCGCACGCGCCTGGTAGGCGCCGCTTTCGCCTTCGAGCACGCCTTCATCGATGTCGGCGGCGAACGAATCGCGCTTGAGCGGCTGGCCGCGGCTCTCGGCAATGAGGCGCACGCGCGTGGCCTGCGTGGCTGCATAACGGGCCGTGAGTTCTTCGAGGTTGAGCCCGCTGCCGCCCAGGTCGATCTCGACCAGCGACTGGCCCGCCTTGACCTTGTCGCCCTCTTTCACCAGCACGTTGCTGACGATGCCGCCCTCCAGATGCTGGATCGACTTGACGCGGTCCGAGGGGATCACGCGGCCCGGCGCAACCACCACGGTTTCCATGGGAAAGCCCAGGCCGATCAGCGCCAGCACGCCCACGGCGCCGCCGATGATCCACTGCCGGCGTCGCCCCTGCGGCGAGTTGCGCGCCGCGCGCTTCTCGTTCTCGTCCTGAAGAATCTGCGGCAGGTCTGATTTCAAGTCTCTTCCTCGATCGCTCGTCATGTGCCGGGCGGTGTCATGCAATGGATCGGGAGGCCGCGGCCCCCGCGGCGTCTTCCGAATCGCCCACGGCCACCAGCGGCTTGCGCACGCCGAACAGCTTGGGCACCATCTCCGCGGCCGAGCCCTGCTCCACATTGCCCTGGCCGGTCACGTGGTAGACCACGCTGGCGGCGGAGACGATGCGCAGCGAGTGCGTGACCACCACCACCGTGCGCACCTTGGCCACCGCGAGCAGCGTGGCGAGCAGGTTGCGTTCGCTTTGAAAGTCGAGGTCGTTGCTGGGCTCGTCGAGCACCAGCACCGAGGGCTTGCGCAGGAAGCTCATGGCCAGCGCCAGCTTGCGCCGCTCGCCCACCGACACGCCGGTGCCGCCCTCGCCCACCCGGGTGCGGTAGCCGTCGGGCAGGCGCGACAGGAAGTCGTGCGCGCCCGAGAGCCTGCAGGCCGCCACGATCTGCTCGTCGCTCTGGCCCGGCGCGCCGCGGCGCATCACTTCGATGAGCGGGCCGCCGAACCAGTAGACCTCCTGGGAGAGGTAGCTGATCCAGCGCGAGAGCTCTTCGCGGCCGAACTGCGACAGGTCGTATTCGCCGATGCTGATGGTGCCGCGCGTGGGCTCGTACAGGCCCGACAGCAGCTTCACCAGCGTGGACTTGCCCGCGCCGTTGCGCCCGACGATCACATGCAGCCCGCCGGGGCCGATGTCGAGGTCGACGTTCTCCAGCACCGGCTGCTGCGCGGTCTCGGTGAAGCTGAAGCTCACGTCCTTGAAGGTGATGCGGCCAAGGGGCTGCGGCAGCGTCATGCCCGTGGGCGGCTTCTCGACCGGCTCGCGCAACACCGTCTCCAGGCGCTGGGCCGCTTCCTTCGCGGTGGCCAGCGAGCGCCAGTTCGACACCAGCCCTGCCACCGGTTGCAGCGCCTTGAGCGCCAGCATGTTCGAGGCGACCAGCCCGCCCACCGTCATCCATTGCTCCATGACCGAGATGGCGCCCACCGTCACCACCACCACCGAGAACACCGTGAGCAGCACGGTGGTGCCGTCGCGCGTGGTCTCGATCTCGCCGTTCTTGGTGAAGCTCTCGGTGAGCCAGGCGTTGTAGGTCTGGCGCCACATCTCGATGGTGGGGCCGTCGTTGGACTGCGTCTTGAGCGTTTCGCGCGCGTTGCAGATCTCGGACGTCATGCGGTCGAGGCCGCGGCCGCGCAGCACTTCTTCCACGCGCCCGGAGCGCACCTCGTCGGCCCACCACCACGCCAGGAACGACATGATGGCCAGGAACAGCGCCACCACCGGCAGCACCGGCAGCGCGACGATGCCGATCACGATGAGCGCGAAGACGGCCATGGGCAGGTCGAAGATCGATTGCGCCAGCCCGCCGGTGACGGTGCCGCGCACCGAACCCACGTCGCGGAAGTACAGCTGCCACGACGACGCGGGCCGCGCCTCGAGCGCCCGCAGCGGGCGCGACAGCATCGAGTTGAGCAAGGCGCCCGACACACCGTGGTCGATGATGGCGCCGGCATTGCGCAGCATGCGCGAGCGGCGCGTGCGCAGCCAGAACTCGATGCACAGGAAGAACAGGATGCCGCTCACCAGCGCGGCGAGCGTGGAGAAGCCGCTGCGCGACAGCACGCGGTCATACACCTGCAGCAGGAAGATCGACGGCAGCAGCCCGAACAGGCTGATGGGCAGCGAGCGCCACGCGGCGCTCTTCACGAGCGGGTACGCATCGCGAAAAGCCGCGTTCAACGCACCCGCATAAGGACTGGCTCCGGGCTCTTCGGGTTTGTCTGCGACCAGCTGGCTGGGCAAGAGGAACTTGATCATGGAAAAGGGCCGATCCATCGGGCAATGACGCCTGCGTCATATTAACTGTTACCCGACTGTTACAAGGCAAAATTTCACTCGCCGCGCGCCTCAGCACGGCGATGTCTGCCCCTTCACTGGACCGGCCCGTTCCACGCGCGCCGGTCCGTGTTGCGCGGGGCTTCCCGTGGCCGCGCAACCGACCGGCTTCCCTGAACTGAAAACGCCCGCGACCTGGGGCAAACCCTCGGCGAACACCAATGCGACGTTGGCGCACAACAGCATGCAGAGCACCCATGCGCACAGCAGCTGGAGCCAGCCCAGCCACCAGCGATCGGGCCGCTGCAGCGGTGCCGCGGCTTCATGTTCGAAGCGATGTTCGAAGGGGTGTTCGAAGGTCGGTTGCGCAAGCGCGTTCGATCTCATGGCAGTGCTTTCAAAACCCGGGCAAGCCGGGACAGGCCGATGCCGGCGGAACTCTTCGCGAGCACCCAGTCGCCTGGCTGCAGCAGGCCGCCGAGCGCGGTGGACAGATCGGACACGTCGACGAACCAGTGCGAGCGCACCTTGGTGCGAATGCGCGCATGCAGCGCGCGCATCATCGGGCCGCACAGCAGCACGCGGTCGGGCTGCGAGGCCAGCAGTTCGGCCTCCAGGTCGAGGTGATGGCGCTGGGCGGCGGGGCCGAGCTCCTGCATGTCGCCCAGGATCGCCACGCGGCGCGCCGGCTCGCAGGGTGCCTGCGACAGCATCTCGAGCGCCGCGCGCATCGAACTCGGGTTGGCGTCGTAGGTCTCGTCGATCAGCTTGAAGCTGCCGCCGCCGATGTGAATGGTGTGCAGCGCACCGCGCCCGCCCGGCGGTTCGAAGTGCGCGAAGGGTTCGACCGCCGCACCCAGCGGCAGGCGCAGCGCCTGCAAGGCCGCGAGCGCGGCGACGGCGCTCGCGCCCATGTGGCGCCCCGGCGCGTTCAGCCGCAGCTGGAAGGGCTCACCCGCCACCAGGACCTGCACCTCGCCATGGTCGAACGCGAGCAGGCGCACGTCGGCGTCAATGTGCTCGCCGTAGCTGAGAACCTGCAGCTGCCGCGCCACCGCGGCTTCGGCGAAGGTCGCGAACTCGGGCATGTCGCGGTTCAGCACCACGCTGCTGCCCGGCGCCATCGACTGGAAGAAGCGGGCGTCCAGGCGCGCGGCGGCTTCCGAAGGGCCGCGGTGTTTCTGCGACGCGGCCGACAGCCCCGTCACCACCATCAGCGAAGGCCGCACGAGCTGGGCCGAAGCGGGCATTTGCGCGCTGCCCATCTCCAGCACCCAGTAGGCGGCGTGCCGCGGCATGCAGGTCATGTTCCATGCCATGCCCGAAGGCAGGCTGACGTTGCCCTCGGGCAGGCCGACCTCGCCCCACACGGTGAGCGCGCCGGCCAGCATCGCGGCCACGGTGCCGCTCGATGCGCCGCTTGCCGCCGCGCCTGACGAACCTGCCGTGGCGCTTCCGAGCACACCGCACACGCGGCCCGTGAACTCGGCGCGCGCATGGTCGCCCAGTTGCAGCACGGCCTGCAGCACGTTCTCGACCTTGAGCACGGGCACGCGCTTGTCCAGGTGCGGCTTGGGGTCGGTGCACAGCACGGCGGCGGCAGGCTGCAGCACGCCCTTGAGCGTGACTGCCGCCAGCGCCGTTTTCGACGCGCGCGCCTGATGGTCGAACACGACGCGGCCCTTGCGCATGTACGAGCGCTGCGCCACGCCGGTGGCGCGCCAGCCGTCGTCGGGCCTGACCACCCATTCGCCGCCGGTGACGCGCGCCATCTCGCTCGCGGTCCATGCGGGGCCGTCGTCGCGTCCGCCGCCCATGCCGCCATTCATGCCGCCCCCGCTGCCGTTCGCCGCCGGCAACGCGCGGCGCTCGACCAGGTAGCGGTGGTAGGCGGCCAGGCCCGATACGTACTGCTCGACGTCGTCGATGCGCACGCGAAACGAGTGATGGCGGATGAAGAACGCGCCCACCACGCTCGACGGCCGGCGGAAGTACATCGCCACCTCGGGCCAGAAGAACCCGTTGAGCAGGTAGTGCGCGCGGTAGTCGAGCGCGCGGTAGAACTTCTCGGTGTCGAGCTCGTCGAGCAGGTGCCGCATCGCGGGCATGCCTTCGAGCCGCTGCAGCATCTGCTGCGCGGCCAGCATGAGTTCGAGCAGCGTGGGAAAGGTGGTCTTGCGGTCGAGCACGAAGTCGAGGTAGCCCGCCACGTTCTGCAGGCCGAAGCGAAAGTACTTTTCCTGCGGGCTCCAGCGCGTGAGCTCGTTGACGCAGCAGCTCAGCCAGTGGTCGTGCGCCTGCCAATGCTGGCTGGCAATGAAGTGGTCGAAGGCCTTCTCCACCGCCGCCAGCCATTGCGGCTCGTGCGTGAGGCCGTACAACCGCATGAGCCCGTAGGCCGCCTCGCCGTCGTAGTAGATGATGCGCGAGGCCTGCTTGAGCGTGAGGTCACTCGCATGCAGCACGTGGTTGAAGCGGCCGGTGGCCGGGTCTTGCAGCGACACGATGCCCAGGGCGAGCTTCTCCAGCAGCGCCAGCCAGTGGCGCGTGCCCATCAGCTCGCAGTACTTCACCAGCGCGAGCACGCAGGCCGCATTGCCGCCGAGCTTGATTTCGCCGCCGATGTCGACCAGGAACGCCACGGCGCGCCCGTCCGCCAGCGTGTGGTCGCGGATCAGCACCGTGGTGAGGTGGTCGATCCCGCGGTCGATGGCCGCGCGCAGGGTTTCGTCGCGCGTGAGCTCCCACGCCGCGAGCATGGCGTGGAGCGCGCTCGCGTGGCGCATGGCGTCGTAGGTCGGAATGCGGCGGTCGAAGCTCGGAAAGTAGCCGTACACGAACAGGCCGTCGCTGTGCACCTGGCGCGCCAGGTACGAGGAGCCGCTGCGCACCAGGTCGAGCACTGCCTGCGGGTTCAACGCCGGCAATTGCCGCCGCCCCGCGTCGAGCCCCGTGCCGACGAGCTTGTGCACCACGCCGTCGGGCTGGCAGAACACGCCCACCGTGGCCAGCAGGTACACCGGCTGGTCCGGCGGCATGTCCAGCGGCGGCACGCATCCGAAGCGGGCCTGGCCGTAGACCTCGAAGTTGCGCAGGTTCACCACCGAATGCGGAATGGTCGAGTCGCCGCACAGCATGGCGTTGGCGTTGAGCTCCTGCTCGGTGAAGGCGAGCGTGAAGTCCTTGTCGAAGGCCAGGCCGAGGCGAAAGTAGTTGCGCTTGACGGCGGTGAGCTGGGTCTTGAACTGGCCCCAGTCCATCGGGCTCGCGCCCTCGACCCAGTCGATGCGCAGCCACGGCGCGACGATGCCGCGCTCGCGCACCCATCGCTCGACGCGCTCGGCGCCTTCGCGCCAGGCGGTTTCGAATTCGGCGGCACGCGTGTGCACCACGTGCGCACGCTGCGAGCCGTCGCTGATCGAGAAGAACAGCGTGAACGCCGGGTAAGGCGCGGGCAGCGCCGCGCACACCGACACCAGGCGCTCGTGGCAGGCGTGGAGCTGGTCTGTGAAGGACATCATTCGGCCCCGATCGAGTGCGGGAGTCCGGCCGCGCCCGTCATCTGCTCTCGCTTTGATGACGTGTGCGTGGCGCGGAAACGGCCGTCGAAATCATCGCGCTCGTCCGGTTCAGCGGTAGCTGAATTCGGCGCGGCGATTGAGCTGATAGCCCTCCTCGGTGGTGGCGAGCGATGCGGGTTTTTCCGTGCCCCAGCTGATGGCCTCGATGCGCTCGGCAGGCACGCCGAGTTGCGTGAGCGCGCGCTGCACCGACTCGGCGCGGCGCTGGCCGAGCGCCAGGTTGTACTCGCGCCCGCCGCGCTGGTCGGTGTTGCCTTCGATCACCACCCGGCTTGCCGCGCGGTTCCTCATGTAGCTCGCATGGGCCTCGACGATCTGCCGGTCCTGCGGCCTGATGTTGTATTTGTCGAAGTCGAAGTAGACGATCTTCGGCACGCCCGCCGGGCCGTTCTGCACCGGCGCCGGCGGGGCCGGCTCCACCTTGGGCACGGCCGTGACGGCCTTGTTGGAGTAGTAGTAGGTCGCGTCGTCGCGCCCGGTCTTCGGGGCTGCGCAGCCCGCGAGGACTGCGCCGAGGGCGACGATGGCCAGTGTCTGGAAATTCTTTTTCATATCGATCCTTTGTGGGACAGGCCGGTGGTGGCCTGTCCCTGGTGCTGCGACTCCCTCACCCCTCCTGCGATGTTCTTGTTCAGCCCAGCAGGCCGTGCAGGACGTTCGTCACGGGCGACAGGGCGGTGCCGGCCGGGCTGTGCTCGACCAGGCTGGTGATGGGTGTCACCACATCGGTCAGCAGCGGTGCGGCGGCGTGCTGGACGCTGCTCACCAGGTCGGTCACCGGAGATGCCGCACCCGACGAGCCGGCCAGGATGTCGGTCACCGGCGAAAGGGCCTCGGACGCCGCGTGCGTCACGGTGGACACCGCCGGCGAGACCGCATCGGTCAGGCCCGAGACGGGCGCCAGGATGTTGGCCACGGGGCTGGCACCGCCGGTCAGGCCGCCGAGCAGGCTGCCCACCAGGCCTTCGTTTCCGAGCACGCCGTCGAGCAGACCGCCGGCGTCGCCACCGGTCACGCCGCCGAGCAGGCCGCCGACGAGGCCTTCGTTGCCGAGCACACCGTCGAGCAGGCCGCCGGTGTCGCCACCGGTCACGCCGCCGAGCAGGCCGCCGACGAGGCCTTCGTTGCCGAGCACGCCGTCGAGCAAGCCGCCGGTGTCGCCACCGGTCACGCCGCCGAGCAGGCCGCCGACGAGGCCGTCGTTGCCGAGCACGCCGCCGAGGAGACCGCCGTCACCGCCGAGCACGCCGCCGAGGAGACCACCGTCGCCGCCGAGCACGCCGCCGAGGAGACCACCGTCGCCGCCGAGCACGCCGCCGAGGAGGCCACCGTCGCCGCCGAGTACGCCGCCGAGGAGGCCACCGTCGCCGCCGAGTACGCCGCCGAGGAGGCCACCGTCGCCGCCGAGCACGCCGCCGAGGAGGCCACCGTCGCCGCCGAGCACGCCGCCCAGAAGGCCGTCGTCACCCAGTACACCGCCGAGCAGGCCGCCATCGCCACCGAGCACGCCGCCGAGAAGGCCGCCGTCACCACCAAGCACACCACCCAGCAGGCCGTCGTCACCCAGCACGCCGCCGAGCAAACCACCGTCACTACCGAGGACGCCGCCCAGAAGGCCGCCGTCGCCACCGAGCACACCGCCCAGCAGGCCGTCGTCACCCAGCACGCCGCCGAGCAGACCACCGTCACCGCCGAGGACGCCGCCGAGGAGACCACCGTCGCCACCGAGCACACCGCCCAGGAGGCCGTCGCTGCCCACGAGGTGGGCCACGCCGTCGGTCAGGTAGTCGACCTGCGTCGTGACACCGCCGAGCACCGCCACGGTCGTGCCCGCACCGAGCAGCTGGTCGGTCACCGGGCTCAGCAGGCTGCCCGCGCCGCTCGTCACCTGGCCCACGAGGCCGTCGACCGGGTCGAGCACGTTGGGGTCGTTCGGCGTGAAGCTGGTGCCGAGCACCGGGCCCAGCAGGCCGTCGACCGTGTCGGTCACGCTGTCGGTGAGCCCGACGACCGGCCCGAGCACGTTGCCCAGGCCGAGGCCGCCCAGCACGCCTTCGTTCAGGCCGTCGACCAGGTTGCCGACCACGCCGTCGGCCGGGTCGAGCAGCGCCGCGCCGGTGCCCGGGGTGCCGCCACCGCCGATGCCGCCCACCACGCCGCCGAGCAGGCCGCCCAGCAGGCCGTCGTCACCCAGCAGGCCGCCGACCGGGCCGTCGTTGCCCAGCACACCGCCCACGAGACCGTCGGGGCCGAGCAGGCCGCCGCCGATGCCGGTGCCGCCCAGCACGCTGCCCAGCGCGCCGTCGCCACCCAGGAGGCCGCCGAGCAGGCCGTTGTCGCCCAACAGGCCACTCACGGGGCCGTCGCTGCCCAGCAGGCCGCCGACCGGGCCTTCGTCGCCCAGCAGGCCGCCCAGCAAGCCGTCGTTGCCGAGCAGGCCACCCACGGGGCCTTCATTGCCCAGGAGACCGCCGACCAGGCCGTCGCCACCCAGCAGGCCACCGACCGGGCCGTTGTCGCCCAGCAGACCGCCCAGCAGGCCGTCGTTGCTCAGCAGGCCGCCGAGCGCGCCGTCGTCGCCGAGCAGGCCGCCCACGATGCCGTCGTCGCCCAGCAGGCCGCCGACCGCGCCGCCCAGCAGCCCGTCGTTGCCACCCAGCAGGCCGCCCAGCGGGCTGTCGGCAATGAGGCCGGAGATCGCGCCGTCCTGGCCGAGCAGGCTGTCGACCAAGCCGCCATGGCCCAGCAACTCGCCGGTGAGGCCTTCGCTGCCCAGCACGCTGGCCAGGGCGCCGTCGCCGCCGAGCAGGCCGCCGACGAGGCCGTCGTCGCCCAGCAGGCCGCCCAGGGCGCTGTCGTCGCCGAGCAGGCCACCCAGCAGGCCGTCTTCACCGAGAACGCCACCCACCAGGCCGCCGACTGCGCCGTCGCCAAGCAGGCCGCCCACGAGACCGTCTTCGCCGAGCACGTTGCCCAGCAGGCCGCCGACGGCGCCGTCTTCACCGAGCACGCCACCCACCAGGCCGTCCGAGCCGAGCAGGCCGCCGACCAGGCCGTCGTCGGCCAGCAGGCCGGCCACGAGGCTGTTTTCGCCGAGCACGTTGTTGAGCAGGCCGCCGAGCGCGCCGTTCTCACCGACCAGTTGGCTGGTGACGCCGCCGAGGCCGAGCGCGTCGGTCAGGCCGCTGACGATGCCGTGGTCGCCGACCAGGTTGGTCAGGCCGTTGTCCAGCGCGTCGGTCAGGTAGTCGACCTGGTTCAGCACCGAGCCGAGCACGGCGGTGGTGCCGCCGGCGCCCAGCACGTTGTCGAGCGCGGGGCTCAGGGCGCCGCCCAGCAGGTGCGTGACGCTGCCGACGGTGTTGTCGACCGGGTCGAACTGGTTGGGGTTGTTCTCGGTGAAGGTCTCGCCGAGCAGCGGGGCCACCACGTCGTCGACCACATCGGTCAGGCCATCGACCACGTTGGTGACCGGCGTGAGCGCGCCGCCAAGGCCGAGCGCATCGCTGACGGTGTCGACGACCTGGTGGACAAGGCCATCGCCCGGATCGAGGAGGTGGTCGCCGTCTGCGTCGGCATCCGCATCCGCATCCGCATCCGCATCTGCATCTGCATCTGCATCTGCGTCGGCATCGGCATCGGCGTCTGCATCGGCGTCTGCATCGGCATCGGCATCGGCATCGGCATCGGCATCAGCGTCGGCGTCGGCGTCGGCATCAGCATCAGCATCAGCATCAGCATCAGCATCAGCATCAGCATCAGCATCAGCATCAGCATCAGCATCAGCATCAGCATC
>NZ_CEEDFC010000025.1:120915-137611 GCF_979254005.1 Variovorax sp. AC103
AGCGTCCGCATCGGCATCGGCGTCGGCGTCGGCATCGGCATCGGCATCGGCATCGGCATCAGCGTCGGCGTCGGCGTCACCATCCGCATCCGCATCGGCGTCAGCATCAGCATCCGAATCGGCATCTGCATCGGCATCACCGGGATTCGTCGGATTGCCCGAGCCGAAGAGCACGGGGAACGCGCTGTCGCTGCCGCCGCCGCCACCGCCGCCGAGCGCAGCGCCCAGTGCGGCGGCGCCCAGGGCGCCCAGTGCGAATTCACCCAGCCCGATGCCGCTGCCGGCCGCGAGCTTCTTGGTGACGGCCAGGGCAGCGGCGTCGGCGTCGCTGTCCGGCGGGGTCACCTGCAGGTCGCCCGAGGCAACGTCCACATTCACTTGTTCGAGGCCGCCGGGCAGCTTGGTCGAGCCGATGGTGGCGTCGGTGCCGCCAGTGAACACACCCGCCAGCGGGGCCTTGTTGGTGGCCGAGCCGGGGAAGAGCACGTTGGCGTGGCCGTCCTGCGGCACGATCACGCGGTCGCCGGGCAACAGCGTCTGATTGCCATCGACGGGAATGCTGACACCGTCGCGCATCACTGCAACGCCGGGCGTGGCATTCGATAATGTGCCGATGCTGGCGGGGCCAGCTGCGGCGGGCGCCGCCGAACCCAGCGAGGCGGGAGTGCCCAGCGGAGTGACGGTGGCTTGAGCGAGAACCACAGGAGCTGCGCCAGCGGCGGCAAGTCCTTCGGTCGAAACGGTCGATGCTTGTTGAGCGGTCATGGCAGCCTCTGTGAGAAAAGATGTCTCTACAGGGGCAACATGCGTGCCGCTTTTTTCCGGCACTTTTCAAGCAGCGCTACCGGGCTCCCAAGCCGTTGATTCTTATAGGTATTTTTACAAAATCAAGGGTTAACACGGAGCCTTCGAAAGAGGCCGGAAGTACCTCATTCAGCGATTCGTTACGTAACGATGTAACGCCTTGTACCCGGAACGTCCGGCACATCCCAAGGCTCTCGAACGGCTTGCGAAGCGGCGCTTGCAGCGCGTCCCCACACCCTCTTCTTCTTTCTCTTTCTTTTTCTCTCTATCTGTATGTTCAACCCCTCCCAGGAAGACGTGCGCCGCTTCTTCTGCGACGTGTACGCCAAGCATCGCCAGGGCCTGCCGATGGAAGCCCTCGAGACCATCGCTGCCGGCTGGATCGACGAGCACCCCGAGTACCACGAAGACCTGGTCGACGCCGACGCCGCGGTGGCGCGGGTGTACGACGGCGCGAATGGCCGCGAGAACCCTTTTCTTCACCTGTCGATGCACCTGTCGATCAGCGAGCAGTGCTCCATCGACCAGCCGCGCGGCATCCGCCAGGCCGTCGAGCTGCTGGCCGCGCGCCGCGGCTCGCTGCTGCATGCGCACCACGAGGCGATGGACTGCCTGGGCCAGATGATGTGGGAGAGCCAGCGCGCCGGCCGCCCGCCGGACGGCGACGGCTACGTGGCCTGCGTGCAGCGACGCGCAACGAAGGACTAGCTAGCCCCGAGGCGGCTTCCTGGCCTTCGGCGGCAACACCCCCTGCTGCTTCGCCGCCTCGCGCAGCAGCGCGGCCATGGCCAGGCGCAGTGCCGAGGGCTCGGCATCGCTGCGCTGCAGCAGGCCGACCGGCTCCTCGGTGCCCGCGGTCTCGATGCGCAGGCGCACCATGCGCCCGTCCGCGAGTTCGCCGCGCGCGGCGCCCAGCGGCGTGATCCACACCGCGTCGGACACAGCCACCAGCGCGCGCGCCACGGCCACGTCGAGCGTCTGCAGCGCGTTGGTCGGCAGCACGAGGCCGCGCGCCGACAAGAAGCTCTCGGTGTTGTGTCGCGGGATGGTGCCTTCGCCGTACACCACCAGCGGATAACCCAGCACCGCCTGCACCGACGCGGCTTTCAGCGCCAGCGGATGGCCGGCGCGCACGGCGAACACCAAGGGTTCGGTGTGCAGCAGCTCGAAGCTCAGGCCGCCCATGAGGCGCGGGTCGCTCATGCGGCCGACCACCAGGTCGAGCTCGCCGGCACGCAACTCGTCGAGCAGCGCGGCGTTGGCGGCGCTCTTCACCACGATCTGCGCCTGCGGCCAGCCGTCGCGCAGCCGTGCCAGCGCCACCGGCAGCAGCGCGGGCGCCACGCTCGGCAGCGCTCCGATGCGCAGGCGCTCGATGCGCCCGCCCGCGGCCGGCGCCACCGCCTGCGCGCTGGCGTCCAGCGCCTCGAGCACACGCAGGGCGTGGGCCAGCAACTGCTCGCCGGCGGCAGTGAGCCCCTGCACGCCGCGCCGGCCGGCCTTGCTGCGCTCCACCAGCCGCGTGCCGACGATCGCCTCCAGCTCGGACAGTGTCTTGGACACCGCCGGCTGGCTCAGCGCCAGCCGCTCGGCGGCGCGCGCCAGGTGGCGCTCCTGCGCCACCGCCACGAAGCAGCGCAGGTGGCGCAGCTGCACGTTGCGCAGGAAGTCCAGTCGGAGATCGGCGGAATTTTTCAATTACTTCTGGTTATTGAGAACAGAGCAATCTTCAATTTACATCATCGAACAGCGCTTCTACAGTGGCGGCTCCCGGATTCGTCCCACGACAGGAGACAACGTTCATGTTGACCAAGACCAAGGGCAGCTCGCCCGTCCTCACCCCACGCGACTGGGAGGCCCACCCCAGCTACGTCTACCCGGGCTACAAGTCCACCATGAAGCGCGGTCCGCAGAAGCCGCTGATTCCGCTGAAGGCCTCGCTCGGCGAGCTGCAGCAACCGGTGTACGGCCACGACAGCATCGGCGAACTCGACCACGACCTCACGCGCAACGCGCGCAAGAACGGCGAGCCGCTGGGCGAACGCATGATCCTCACCGGCCAGGTGCTCGACGAGCATCGCCGCCCGGTGGCCAACACGCTGGTCGAACTGTGGCAGGCCAATGCCTCGGGCCGCTACGTGCACAAGGTCGACCAGCACGATGCCCCGCTGGACCCCAACTTCCTGGGCGCGGGCCGTTGCCTGACCGACAGCGAAGGCCGCTACCGCTTCCTCACCATCAAGCCCGGCGCCTACCCGTGGGGCAACCACCCGAACGCGTGGCGTCCGCAGCACATCCACATGTCGCTGTTCGGCCAGAGCTTTGCGAGCCGCCTGGTCACGCAGATGTACTTTCCGGGCGACCCGCTGCTGCAGTACGACCCGATGGTCACCGGCACGCCCGAGCGCTACCGCAACCGGCTGATTGCCGACTTCAGCCTCGACATCACCGAAGAGGGCTACGCGCTGGGCTACCAGTTCGACATCGTGCTGCGCGGCGCCGACGAGACGCCGTTCGAGAACCGCTGAGCCGCAAGGAGACACACACCATGCCATTGATGACCGCACAGGAAGCCGACTTCGGCCAGACCCCCTCGCAGACCGTGGGCCCCTACTTTGCCTACGGCCTCACCGCCACGCAGTACGGCTACGACTTCGACCAGCCCTTCGACGCCGTGCTCGCGCTGGACAACGCCAACGGCGAGCGCATTCGCCTGGAAGGCCGCGTGATCGACGGCGACGGCAACCCGATCAACGACGCGCTGGTCGAGATCAGCCAGCCCGACGGCGAAGGCCGCTACCCGCAGACGCCCGAAGAGGCGCGCGCGCTGGGCTTTCGCGCGTTCGGCCGCGTCGGCACCGGCACCACCGAAGGCAACCGCTTCGTGTTCCACACCGTCAAGCCCGGCGCGCAGGCGCCCGGCGAGGCGCCGCACATCAACGTGATCGTGCTGATGCGCGGCCTGCTGCTGCATGCGTTCACCCGCGTGTACTTCAATGACGAAGCCGCGGCCAACGCGAAGGACGACGTGCTGCAGAGCGTGCCGGCCGATCGCCGCCACACGCTGATTGCCGAGCGCGCGGTGCAAGGCGGCGCGGTGAGCTACCGCTTCGACATCCGCATGCAGGGCGCGGACGAGACGGCGTTCTTCGACGTCTGATTCGCGCAGGACTCGGGGAAAACCCGAGGCACAAAAAAGCCCGCTGCAAGCGGGCTTTTTTGATATGCGTTGAAACGCGTGCTCAGTCGACGCGGTGGTGAATGCGCGATTCGGGCACCGTCTTCAGTTCGCCGGGCAGCGAGCTGATGTAGGTGGCCAGCGTCTTCAGCTCGGCGGTGGTGAACTTCTTCTCTTCGACCTGCTGGCCCATCACCGCGTTGGAGCGGCCCAGGTGCGCGTTGTTCTTCACCCGGTACGACTTGAGCGCGACGAACAGGTAGTCGGCATGCTGGCCGGCCAGCTTGGGCACGGTGCCGTCATTGGGCGTGTTGAAGTTGGCGCCGTGGCACTTGGTGCAGCTGTTGTCGGCGTTGCGGGTGATGAGCCCCTCGACGTTGGCCGGCGTGGCCTTGGCCAGCGCGGCGGGCGGTGCGCCGCCGTCCTTCAGGCCGAGCTGGCTGTAGTAGGCCGCGAGGTCGGCAATGTCCTGCTCGGTGAGCGAGTCGGCAATGGCGCGCATGGTGGGGTGCTTGCGGTCGCCGCCCTTGTACGCGGTGAGCGCGGCCGTGATGTACGTGGCGCTCTGCCCCGCGATCATGGGCACCTTGTGGATCTCGGGGAAGCTGGCCTGGTAGCCGATGATGCCGTGGCAGCCCACGCACATCTGTACTTTCTTCGCACCGTCCTGGGCCTTGCCCGTGGCTTGCTGGGCTTGCGCCGAGAGCGTCACGCAAGCGACACCAAGGGCAAACATCGTGGTCAACAACTTGTTCATTTTGCGCGCACAATCTCGTGGAGAGTACAGTTTTTCGAATCAACATTCGATTATAGGCAGGGGTCCCCCGGATCCCTGTGCAGGCCAACCCTAGGCTGCACAACGCGCGTCGAGTGTGTTCTTTTCTCCACCCCCAGCTTCCGTCTCACTCATGAAATTCCAGGGCTCAGACAATTACGTTGCCACGCGGGACCTGATGCTCGCGGTCAACGCGGCCATCACGCTCCAACGTCCGCTGCTCGTCAAGGGCGAACCCGGCACGGGCAAGACCATGCTGGCCGAGGAAGTGGCCCAGTCGCTCGGACTGCCGCTGCTGCAGTGGCACATCAAGTCGACCACCAAGGCGCAGCAGGGGCTGTACGAATACGACGCCGTGAGCCGCCTGCGCGACTCGCAACTGAAAGACGTCGACGGCGGCGAGCGCGTCAAGGACATCCAGAACTACATCATCAAGGGCGTGCTGTGGCAGGCCTTCACGGCCGACCAGCCGGTGGCGTTGCTGATCGACGAGATCGACAAGGCCGACATCGAATTCCCGAACGACCTGCTGCGCGAAATCGACCGCATGGAGTTCTACTGCTACGAGACGCGCGAGCTCATTCGCGCCAAGCACCGCCCGGTGGTGTTCATCACCTCCAACAACGAGAAGGAACTGCCCGACGCCTTCCTGCGCCGCTGCTTCTTCCACTACATCAAGTTCCCCGATGCCGAGACGATGAAGAGCATCGTCGCCGTGCACTTCCCCGGCCTGAAGCAGGAGCTGCTCACCGCCGCCATGAAGACCTTCTACGACGTGCGCAACCTGCCCGGCCTGAAGAAGAAGCCCTCGACCTCCGAGCTGCTCGACTGGCTCAAGCTGCTGGTGGCCGAAGACATTCCGCTGGAGGCGCTGCAAAGCAAGGAAGACAAGGTCGCCGTGCCGCCGCTGGTGGGCGCGCTGCTGAAGAACGAACAGGACGTGACGCTCTTCGAGAAGCTCGTGTTCATGCAACGCAACAACCGCTGAGCCGCTGAGCCGCCGAATCCATGAGCCAGACACCGCACCCCACCGGGCAACTGATGAAGCTGGGCATCGCCCAGGCCGTGCTGTTCGTGGTGGGTGCGCTGCTGGGCCGCGGGCTCGGCCTGCTGCTGGGGCTCGACGCCTTCGGCGCCGCCGGCTACGGCAACCGCGAGATCTTCGGCATCCTGCTGATCGGCCTGGGCGGCGGCGGCGGGGTGCAACTGGCACGCGCCTGGTACGTGCGCAAGTACGGCAACCCGCGCGGCTGAATGAAGAATGCGCGGCTGAAAAAATCCATTACAGAGTCTTGAAGATGGCTTTCGTCGAACCCGTCACGCTGAAGGCCCGCGGCATTGCGCTGGTGCCGCTGTCGCCGGCCCATGAAGAAGGCCTGCGCGCCGCGGCCGCCGACGGCGAGCTGTGGAAGCTGCGCGTCACCTCCGTGCCCGAACCGCAGGACACGCGCGCCTACATAGACACCGCGCTGAAAACCGCCGACCGCTTCGCCTTCGCCGTCACCGACGAAGCCACCGGCACCGTGCTCGGCAGCACCAGCTTCCACGACATCCTGCCGGGCGTGAAGCGCGCGGAAATCGGCTACACATGGTACGCCGCGCGCTGCCAGCGCACGCACGTCAACACCACCTGCAAGCTGCTGATGCTCACGCACGCCTTCGAGGCGCTGGGCTGCAACGTGGTGGGCTGGCGCACCGACAACTTCAACTTCGCCTCGCAGCGCGCCATCGAGCGGCTGGGCGCGAAAAAAGACGGCGTCATTCGCGGCCACGCGATGCGCCGCGACGGCACCATCCGCGACACCGTCATGTACAGCCTGCGCGCGGGCGAGTGGCCCGAGGTGAAAGCCCAGCTGCTCTATCTGCTCGACAAGCCGCGCGGCTGACGCACACCCGGCCCCACAAGGAGCACCCCTTGCTCATCGACTTCTTCTACACCCTGCGCTCGGCCAAGCTGCCCGTGTCGGTCAAGGAATACCTCACGCTACTGGAGGCCCTGAAGGCCGACGTGGTGGGGCCCAACTCCGACGGCGCCTACGGCATCGACGACTTCTACTACCTCTCGCGCACCGCGCTCGTGAAGGACGAGAAGCACTACGACAAGTTCGACCGCGCCTTCGCCGCCTACTTCAAGGGCGTGGAGATGCTGACCGACTTCACCAAGGAAGTGCCGCTCGACTGGCTCAAGAAGACGCTGGAGCGCGAGTTCACGGCCGAGGAAAAAGCCAAGATCGAGAAGATGGGCTGGGACGAGCTCATGGAAACGCTCAAAAAGCGCTTCGAGGAGCAGAAGGAACGCCACGAGGGCGGCAACAAGTGGATCGGCACCGGCGGCACCTCGCCCTTCGGCAACGGCGGCTACAACCCGCAGGGCATCCGCATCGGCGGCGCCGGCAAGAACAAGAGCGCGGTGAAGGTGTGGGACCAGCGCGCCTACAAGGACTACGACGACACGCAGGAGCTGGGCACGCGCAACATCAAGGTGGCGCTGCGCAGGCTGCGCAAGTTCGCGCGCGAAGGCAACGTGGAAGAGCTGGACCTGGACGACACCATCCACTCGACCGCGGCCAACGCCGGCTACCTCGACATCAAGATGCGGCCCGAGCGCCACAACAACGTGAAGGTGCTGCTGCTGATGGACGTGGGCGGCACCATGGACGAGCACATCGCGCGCGTGGAAGAACTGTTCTCGGCCGTGAAGACCGAGTTCAAGCACCTTGAGTTCTTCTACTTCCACAACTGCGTGTACGACTTCATGTGGAAGAACAACAAGCGCCGCTTCTCCGAGAAGTTCGCCACCTGGGACATCCTGCGCAAGTACAACAAGGACTACAAGCTCATCTTCGTGGGCGACGCCACGATGAGCCCTTACGAAATATTGCAACCTGGCGGCAGCGTCGAATACAACAACGAAGAGGCCGGCGCCGAGTGGATCCAGCGGCTCACGCACACCTTCCCCAAGTTCGCGTGGATCAACCCCGAACCGCAGGGCGTGTGGCAGTACCGCCAGAGCATCGCGGTGATGCAGCAGCTCATGTCCAACCGCATGTACCCGCTGACCTTGCGCGGCCTCGAAGAGGCGATGCGCATGCTGTCCAAGTAAGTAGGACGAAGCCGGCGATCTGGCAGGGCCTTCCGGAAGGGCCATTGCTTGCTGTCAGAATCCGCCCATGGTCAGGGCGGTATCCGTTTCTTCGCCG
Source organism: Variovorax sp. AC103 (assembly GCF_979254005.1). NCBI lineage: Bacteria > Pseudomonadati > Pseudomonadota > Betaproteobacteria > Burkholderiales > Comamonadaceae > Variovorax > Variovorax sp. AC103. The sequence continues at coordinate 128,873 of NZ_CEEDFC010000025.1, forward strand.
GCGTGGTTGCCGGCTTTGCTTTTTTCAGGCGTCCTGCTTTTGCAAGGCTGCAGCCTGCTGCCGAAAAAAGACAAGGACACCGCCGAGGGCCAGCCCGTGGCGGGCCTCGTTCGCGGCGGTTCTGCCGCCGCCGATGACGGCACGGACGGCACTGGCGAGAAGGCCAAGGCAGACAAGCGCGACGCCTTCACCGTCGACGTGCGCGGCCCCGAGGAGGTGCGCGACTACCTCAAGCTGCACCTCGAAATCCAGCGCTACCGCGAGCTCGACGACCTGGGCGCCACCGAAATCTCCCGCCTCATGGTGGCCGCGGAGGCCAATGCCCGCGAACTGCTCGGCACCCTGGGCTACTTCACGCCCACGCTGACGCTCGATCTCACCGAGACGCCCCAGAGCACCAAGGCCCCGCGCGAGATCGTCATCACCGTGTCGCCGGGCGACATCGCCAAGGTGAGCAACGTGCAGATCAGCTATGCCGGGCCGATTGCCGACGATGCGAGCGCCGAGGCGCAGCGCGACGCCATTCGCACCAACTGGGCCCTGCGCGCCGGCCTGCCCTTCACCCAGGGCGCCTGGGACGAGGCCAAGACCACCGCGCTGCGCAGCCTCACGGCCAAGCGCTTCCCCACCGGCAACATCGAGGTCAGCCGCGCCGAGGTCGATGCCGACCGCCACGAGGCGCGCCTGAGCGCCACCTACCAGTCCGGCCCGGCCTACAAGTTCGGCCCGCTGGTGCTGCGCGGCATCCAGCGCTACGACCCCGACGGCGCACGCCGCATTGCGCGCCTGCCCAGCGGACAGGACTACGACCAGCAGAAGCTGCTCGACGCGCAGCAGCGCCTGGCCAGCAGCGGCTACTACGACTCGGTGTTCCTCACGCTCGACACCGAAAGCGGCAACCCGCTGGCCGCGCCCGTCATCGCGCAGCTGCGCGAGGCGCCGCTGCAGAAGGTGGTGGCCGGCGTGGGCTTCACCACCGACAACGGCCCGCGCCTGTCGCTGGACCACATTCACAACCAGGTGCCGCTGCTGGGCTGGCGCGCCGTCTCGCGGCTGTCGGTCGACCGCGACATCAAGTCGCTGAGCACCGAGCTCAAGGCCATTCCCGACGACCGCGGCTGGCAATGGTTCACCGGCGCCGAGCTCAAGAGCGAGCAGTCGGGCAGCTACGTGGTCGACAGCGGCCGGCTGCGCGGCGGGCGCAGCAAGTCGAGCGACCACATCGACCGCAGCTACTTCCTGCAGTACGACTACGCGCAGAACCGCGGCATCGACGCACCGCCCTCGGCCTCGGCCGTCACCGCCAACTGGGGCTGGACCGGGCGCTACTTCGACGACAACGCCGCCCCCTCGCGCGGCTACGGCCTGGCGCTGGAAGTGGCCGCGGGCTACACGCTCACCGGCGAGCAGGTGCCGTTCACGCGCACCTACGCGCGCTGGCTCGGCGTGGTGCCGCTGGGCGGGGCAGAAGACAAGGAAAGCCGCGCGCGCCGCAGCCGCCTGCAGTTGCGCGTGGAGGCCGGCGCGGTGTCCGCAAAAGACAGCGCACAGATTCCCTCCACGCTGATGTTCCTGACCGGCGGCGACACCACCGTGCGCGGCTACAGCTACAAGGAAATCGGCACCGTGCGCCCCGACGGCCAGATCGTGGCGGGCCGCTACCTGGGCGTGGCCAGCGTGGAGTGGCAGCGCCCCGTCGTCTACAACAACAAGCTCACCGCCTGGGAGAGCGTGATGTTCGTCGACGCCGGCGCCGTGGCCGACAAGCCCGGCGAGCTCAAGCCCAAGGTGGGCGTGGGCGTGGGCGCGCGCTGGCGCAGCCCCGTGGGGCCGGTGCAGGCCGACCTGGCCTACGGCGTGGACACGAAGAAGTTCCGCCTGCACTTTCGCCTCGGCTTCACCTTCTGATTTTCCCGATGCAGACAGACGCCGACCCCACGCCGACGCCCGCACCCACGCCCGCGCCCGTGCCGGCTGCCGTGCGCCGCTCGCGCGCGCGCCGCGCGGTGCGCGCCCTGGCCTGGAGCGTGGCCGGCCTGCTGCTCGTGGTGATGCTGCTGGCCGCGGGCGCGTGGTGGTACCTGGGCTCCAACACCTCATTGGCCTTCGCGCTCGCGCAGGCCGCGCAACGGCTGCCGGCCGGCCAGACCCTGGAGAGCCGCGACGTGAGCGGCTCGCTGCGCACCGGCGGCCACATCGGCTGGCTCAAGTACCAGAGCGAGAGCATCGCCGTCGAGGTGAACGACGCCACCATCGGCTGGCAACTGGCCCCGCTGTTCCAGCGCAAGGTGCAGCTGGGCGAGGTGCATGCAAAGCAGGTGCTGATCGAGAAGCGCGGCGCGCCGAGCACCGAGCCCACCCAACCGCTCGAACAGATCGTGCTGCCGGTGGAGGTCGAGCTGCCCTTTCGCATCGACGAAGTGCGCTGGGCCGGGCCGCCCGTGCTGCAGGCGCTCAACCTGTCGGGCACCTACAGCTACAACAAGGCCTCCGAGCACGCGCTGGAGATCAAGGGCGTGGACATTGCCGACGGCCACTACGGCGCCCGCGTGAAGCTGCAGGGCCCCGCGCCCATGGCCATCGACGCCGCGCTCGACGGCCGCGTGAAGGCCCCGCTGGCCGAGGACCACCACATCGACGTGCTGGCCACCGCCACCGTGAAAGGCACGCTCGCCGGCACCGATGCGCGCCTGCAGGTGGCGGCCGAGCTGAAGCCCGCCGAAGAAAACGCCGACGCCCCCATGGAAGCCAAGCTGCAGGCGCAAATTGCGCCGTGGCTGCCCCAACCGGTGATCGACGCCAAGGCCGACCTGCGCAACGTCGATGCATCGAGCCTGTGGCCCGGCGCGCCGCAGACGCAGCTGACCGGCACCGTCGAGCTGCAGCCCGACGCCGACACCGGCCCCGCCGCATGGAAGGCCTCCGCCGACATCCGCAACGCCCTGCCCGGCCCGTGGGACCAGGAGAAGCTGCCCGTTGAACAGGTGCAGGCCAGGGTCGGCTTCGACGGCACCCGCTGGACCCTTCCCGAAGCCACCGTGCGCGCGGGCGGCGGGCGCATCGACGCGGCCGGCCAGTGGAGCCCCGCGCCCTTGCCCTGGCAGGCCCAGGCCACCGTGCGCGGCGTGCGGCCCGGCGCGCTGTACACCGAGCTTTCGGGCGCGCCCGTGAGCGGCACGCTCAAGGCCGAACAGAAGGAAAGCACCATCACCTTCGACGCCGCGCTGCGCGCCGAAGGCGGCGCCGGCAGCAAGGCCCTGCCCGGCTTCGCGCTCGACCGCGCGCTGGCCCAGGGCCAGTGGAAAGACCAGGTGCTCGACCTGCGCACGCTGCGCATCGAAGCCCAGCGCGCCAGCATCGACGGCAAGCTGCAGGTGCGCGTGGCCGAGCAGGCCGCCAGCGGCAAGCTCGCGCTGGTGCTGCCGGGCGGCAGCGCGCAGGTGGAAGGCCGCATCGCGCAGACATCGGGCGGCGGCGACATCAAGGCCAGCATCGACGACGCCGACACCGTGCAGCGCTGGGTGCAGGGCCTGCCGGGCATGTCCGGCGTGTTCGCCGGCGCCAGCGCCAAGGGCTCCGCCAGGCTGGACGCCAGCTGGCAAGGCGGCTGGCAGACCATCCAGCGCCGGCTGGAGAACGCCAACGCGCCCGCGCAGCGCGGCATCACCGAGCCCAGCCTGAAGGCGATGCTCGGCGTGCCGCGCCTGGAGTTGACCTTGCCCGCCGCACAGCCAGGCGGCACCGCCACCAACGTTCAACTGCGCGACCTGCGCGCCGACCTCGTCGGCAGCCTGGCGCAGGCCACGCTCACGCTGAAAGGCGAAGCCGCCACCGGCACGCAGAAGATCAACATCGACACCCGCGCCAGCGGCGGCATTGCCGGGCCGGGCCAATGGCGCGCGGCGCTGGCCAGCCTGAAGCTGCAGGCGCAGGACAGCACCCGCCCCGGCGACCCGTGGGTGGTGGAACTCAGCCGCGACGTGACGGCCACCATCCGCAGCACCACCGGCAACGCGCCCCGCCTCGATGTGGAAGCCTCCGCCGCTGCGGCCACGCTGCGCGGCCCCGTGCCCGGCACCGTGCGCATCGACTGGCAGCCGCTGCGCTTCAGCCAGAGCGGCGCGGCGCCCAACCGCGTGTTCCGCCTGCAGTCGAAGGGCGAGCTCAAGGGCCTGCCCATGGCCTGGGCCGGCGCGCTGGGCGCCAACACCACGCTGGGCGAATACGGCATCAGCGGCGACCTGATGTTCGACGGCGACTGGGACATCGACGCCGCCGACGCCCTGCGCGCCAAGGTGCGCATCGCGCGCCAGAGCGGCGACATTCGCGTGCAGGCCGGCGAGGCCGCGCTGGTGACGCACATCGTCAGCACCGGCACGGGCACCGCCAGCGAACGCACCATGAACGCGGCCACCGCCAACGGCGAGGCGCCCAGCACCCCGGCCGGCCTGCGCCAGGCCGAGCTGCGGCTCGACGCCGAGGGCGACGCGGTGCGCGCCACCCTGGCCTGGGACAGCGAGCGCGCCGGCAAGATCAACGCCGACATCAACACCCGCGTGCAGCAACGCGCGGGCGGCTGGCAGTGGGCGCCCGACGCCCCCTTGGGCGGCACCATCAACGCCTCGCTGCCCAACCTGGGCGTGTGGTCGATGCTGGCGCCGCCGGGCTGGCGCATTGCCGGCACGCTGGACGCCAGCGCCACCCTGTCGGGCAACCGCACCGTGCCGCGCTGGAACGGCACGCTGGGCGCCGACAAGCTCGCGCTGCGCGCACCGGTCGAAGGGCTGGACCTGCGCGACGGCCGGCTGCGCGCCACGCTGAACGGCGACAGCGTGCAGATCACCGAATTCACCCTGAAGGGCGGCGCAGGCAGTTCCGCGCGCATCGCCGGGCAGAGCGGCAACCGCAGCACCGCGGCCAGCGAGGCCCGCGCCGACGGCGGCACCCTCTCGGCCAGCGGCAGCCTGAACTGGGGCCCCGCCAGCAGCACCGCATCGGGCATTCGCATGGCACTGCAGGGCCAGGTGCGCGCGTTGCGCGTGCTGGTGCGCTCCGACAGGCAGGTCACGCTCTCGGGCGACCTGCAGGCCAAGCTGGACAACGGCCAGTTCAGCGTGCGCGGCAAGCTGCGCACCGACCGCGCCGTCATCATCCTGCCCGACGAGACCGCGCCCAGCCTGGGCAGCGACGTGGTCGTGCGCTCCGCCGCCAAGGACCGCGAGGCCGCCGAGGCGGCGCAGCGCGATGCGGCACGCGCGAACGCACAGGCGGCCCAGGACGCCAAGGCACCGACCGCGCAGACCCTGAAGCCGCCGGACATCGTCGTCAACTTCGATTTGGGCGACGACTTCGCCGTGCAGGGCCGCGGCATCACCACGCGGCTGGAAGGCGACCTGGAAATCCGCAGCACCAAGCTCAATGCCCCGCCGCGCATCACCGGCGAGGTGAAGACCGTCAAGGGCCAGTACCGCGCCTACGGCCAGCAGCTCGACGTGGAGACCGGCGTGGCGCGCTTCAACGGGCCGTTCGACAACCCGGCGCTCGACATCCTGGCGATTCGCCCGAACCTGTCGCAGCGCGCGGGCGTGCAGATCACGGGGAGCGCGCAGTCGCCCCGCGTGAAGCTGTATTCGGAGCCTGCGCTGTCCGACGCCGAAACGCTGTCGTGGGTGATCCTGGGCCGTGCGTCGGCCACCAGCGGTGGCGAGTCGGCGTTGCTGCAGCAGGCCGCGCTGTCGCTCATCGGCAAGATCGGCGGCAGTGGCAGCGGCGGCAGCCTGGCCAGCCGCTTCGGGCTGGACGAACTCGGCTTCAAGGGCCCGGGCAGCGGCGGCGACCTGAAAGAGTCCGCAGTGACGCTGGGCAAGCGTCTGTCGAAGGATTTCTACCTGACCTACGAACGCAGCCTGGGCGGGGCCTTCGGCACGATCTTCATCTTCTACGACCTGACGACACGGCTCACGCTGCGGGGACAGGCGGGGCAGACGAGTGGGTTGGACCTGATCTACACCGTCAAGTACGACTGAGGGGCGGGGAAGCCGGCCTCAAGCTGGTAAAGTGCGTGCCGCTGTACGCCCCGTGACTTCGTCGCAGATGGGGCAGCGCCTGCCACCCACCGCAGGCCACACACGGCGTCCATAGTTCAACGGATAGAACGGGCCCCTCCTAAGGGCCAGATGGGGGTTCGATTCCCTCTGGACGCACCAGAAACAATGGCTCCCGCAGGAGCCCTCACTCTGACCAGACACGGCGACCGCGCTCAGGTCGAACAACGGCCTCGTTGCGTCTACAAAAGTCAGCCTTTGTTGCCCCGCCCGACTGCGCAGCACTTACCCGCGCATTTCGAGAACTACTGGGCATTTCCACTTTCCGCACCCCGCCGTTCGTCTCTACAGTGAATGCCCTCATCACCTGAAGCCTCACTAGCAGGCAAGGAGCGCATCACCCTCGAGCACATCAACGAACGAACCGCCTGCCTCGCGGCGCGTCGTCGATGCCCACCGGCAAAGACGCAAATGCGAGGTATCAAAAGGCGACGGCCAGGGTGCTAAGAACACCCCAGCCGTCTAACCAACGAAGTGCCCAACCCTCTAAAGGAAGCACCCCATGGCTACCCCAAATATAGCCCGCCCGTCCACGCCCGTACCTCCCGCTGGCGACCCCCCGGACCCCTGGACCGCGCTCGAGGAAAAGAGCACCCAGCTCCACTCGCTGCTGTGCTACTGCCACGGCAACGGTGCCCCGGGCCAGGAAGACGCGGGCCCCGTGCACCGCGACAACGTGTTCTGGCTGGCGTCCGAACTCGCGAAGGAAGTGATGGACCTGATTCAGGTCTGCGCGCCGCGAGAGCGCTAGCCAGCCACCCCGGCAGCCTTCATGCGGCTTCGCGCATGGCCCTGAAGGCTCTCCCCGTCCCGTCTCGAAAAGGCGGGCCGGGGAGTTTCAAGCCCCGAAGTTCATCGCCCGCAGAAAGCCCCATTCACAACCGCTGGCGCCACGGCTTGTGCGCCCCGCCCTCGGACCGCACGCTGACAAACTGGCTGGCCCGCAGCTTCACGCGCGCCACGGCGGCATCGAGCGAAGGCTGCGCCATGATCACCAACTCCCCGTGCCGAAGGCCATGCCGCGCGATCTCGGCCACCCCGGCATAGCCGCCGCTGGCGCCCTGCTTGAAGTGAAACGAGCAAGACCAGCCGCCCTGCAGATCGACGGAAATGGGGAGTGATGTCAAGAATGGAAAGGACTCGGGGACCGCCCGCCACAAGGGGCGTCGGCGTGTCCATGGGTTGATTTTTTTCTCGGCCCAGTGTCGCTGCGGCGCTTGCAGCGTCAATCCCATGAACGGGCTATTAACGGACACGGCCGCTCCCGCGGCGCCTCGCCTTACTCGAGGGCTGTTGCGGTCTCGCGCGCCCCGAGACGGAACACGAAACGCTGCTCCCGCGGCTTGCTCAACTGCGGCCTGGCGACCCGGTCCGCGTGCTGATGCGCATAGAGCCAGCGCCTGGCCGACTCCAGCTGTTCTTCGCTCAGATGGCCCGGGCCGTCGGTGGCCTCGGCCATGGCGGCCCTGAACGACGAGATGAGGTCGAGTGCGTTGTCGAACTGCTCTTCGAGCAGCGACAGATAGACCTGCGCGGCGACCATGTAGTCGCGCACGGTGGCGGGCTCGCCCTCCACCAAGACGAAAAAAATCCGCCCTGAAGACGTGATTGCGGTTCTCATGCTTTTCGGATCGTGGAAATCTGCTGTTTCATTGGCTGGCACCCACCCTGGGGGTGGCGTCGCGCGGTCGCGCGAAGCGGCAATGCGCTCCCCCTGGCCTGCTGTACACCGCCTGCAAAACTACGCACAGAAAGCAGAAATAGATTCAAAAGTTCACGGAAACTAACAAATTCTGGCCACCGATAACATCGGTCGGCCCATGCCTCTCGCACTCCAGTTTCTTGCCGCCATCGCCCTGTTGGCCGCGCTCCACACCGCCGTCACCGCCCTTCTTGGCCGCTGCCTCGGCATGGCCTTGCGCGAGGTCTCGTTCGGCTTCGGCCCCACGCTGCTGTCGGCGGGGGTGTGCCGCCTGCGCGTGCTGCCGCTGGGGGGCTCGGTCGTGTTCGACGACTTCGACAGCCAGCCGCGCGCGACGCGCGTGCTGCTGCCGCTCGCCGGCATCGCCGCGCTCGCCGCGGTGGCCCTCGCGCTGCACCCCGGCTCGGCCGCCGGGAGCCTGGCGCACGGCTTTGCGCAGGTCGTGACGGGCGGCCTCGCGCCGCTGTCGACCGCGCAGCGGCTGATCGACGGGGCGGCCCGTTTCGGCGCGCTCGGCTTCGCGCCGCTGCTCGGCATGCTGGCCGCGAAGTGCGCAGCGCTCAACCTGCTGCCGCTGACGTCGATGGGCGGCGGACAGGCGCTGCTGGCGCTGGTCGATCCGTCGCCGAGCGAGATGCCGCGATGGAAAGATGCGCTGCTGCAAGGCAGCGTGTGGCTGATGCTTGCGCTCGCCGCGGCGTGGGCCGTGGCCGTCGGCTGCTTCTTGCTGGGGCGCTGATGCGCTGATGCGCCGGGTCCGGCAGTCAATGCGCGGTCACACGGCGCCGCTGTAATGCGTGACGGGAAACCTCCCTGCCTCATCACCGCCCCCGGTCCAACGCTGCGGGGCCCTGCACGTGACCATCGACGCCCGCCCTCCTGTCTCTTATACACATCTGACGCTGCCGACGAAGCGCCACACGTGTAGATCTC